>CAMSEJ010000028.1 GCA_947057405.1 uncultured Roseburia sp. | reverse complement strand
ATCATGCCATGTGACTGGAGTTCAGACGTGTGCTCTTCCGATCTGGTAACTGCCGCATTTTCAGGATTATCAAACTGCACTTCACCGATAAACGCCGCATCCACCGTATATTCCGTCTGCCCTGCGGTAAACGGTACGGAAGACTGTCCGACGATTACGCCTTTTAATTCCGCGGAAGTGTTTGCATTGTAGCTATATGCCGGACTGATAACCTCAACCTCATTCACTCCAATATAGGTTCCGTCTGCATGTTCAAATGTAATCCGAATTGCCTGCGGATTAATGTTCTGATTCAGTTTATAACTGTAGCCTACCGTGCTTGGTGCATTTTCTAACGCAATTTCCGTCGGTTCGGAATATCCGATTTCCGCCCACTCTGTAGCAGTAATTTTGCCGTCTTCCCAGTTTGAAGCCAGTGCATATTCAAATTTGACGCTGGTCGGCAATGCGGAACCTTCTTTGTTTTCTTTAAAGTAAAACATGTTAATCTGATCCGTCGTCGTAGCCGTTGCCCAGTCCATTGTAATTGTAATATATTCCGTATGATTTCCCGAATTATACTCGTTCCAGTTTGACCAGCGCGAATTGCTTTCTCCCGAATCAATCCGGTTGCCGTCCGTAATCGAAGTAAGTACATCCGAATAGGTCCCATTTGCAGACTCAGACGCATTGTCCACCAAATGCAGGCGATCCGGCGCAACGTTAGTAAGTCCGGAGGGAACCGCTTCTGCAACACGTACTGTCATCTTTGTAGGATAAGCTTTGCCTAATACGTTTACTGTCCCGTTAATGGTTATGATATCTCCGGTCGTCGCAAATTTATCTGCCGTAATACCAGACATATCCCATGTCACAGGATATTCTTCAAATTCCCTTCCATCCGTATAATAAGCCATTGCCACGGTCGGAAGCGCCGGAATTACATTTGGCTGTGTATAAGTAGAGAAAACTTTAACCCCGCCAATCGGATCATATACATGTGCGGTAATAAACAGATCGATTTTCTGACTGCCTTCCTGAATGGTTCCGTCAATCCGAAACGCTCCTTCTTTTGACAGGTTCGCATGATCATATGTATTCCACGTTACCGGAACAGCCCGGCTTGTACCGTCTGAATACATCGCTTCAACGGATGACGGAAGCGTAATTCCTGCAATTCCTCTTGGAACATAGCAATGTCTTGCCAAAGCATAACTTATAATTTGCTTTTCTCCGGAAACGGGTTCCGCAACCGTATCAACCGTAACAGAATCGCCTGTCAGCCCTTCCGAGGAAATGTCCAGCGTAAAGCTGCCGATATTTTTCGTGGAACGTACAATCACCAGCGCTTTTCCCGCATAGGCATTGATATGCGCCGATTTCGGGCCTTCCAAAACAGACTCCTGCTGATATTTTTCTTTCGTGGCCTGATCTCCGTTATCCACGCCGACGATTTCACCGTCTCCCTGCAGAGAAAATTGAATTGCATTGACAGCCGTTGTGTCCAAATTGCCGGCTGCATCCGTTACATCTACCGCGATATATGCCAGACTGCTTCCGTCTGCGGTAATCTCTGTTTTGTCCTGTGTAACAACCAGCTGTGCCGGCTGATCCGGAGTAGAAACAGACGCTGTCCCGATTGTTTTTTCAATTTCTTCCGTTCCGCCTTCTTCAAATGCTCTGGCAGAAATCGTGCCTTCCTCAAACGCTACATTAAATACGGAAAACAGACTGGTATCTTCCCTGCCTTGCACAGCAGTACATACGGAATCATCCTCGCTGGAAGCGGTATAGGTATAATAGATATGTCCCGCCTCCGTTTCATGTACTTCGCGTATCGCCGTTCCGATTTCATCTCCGTCGCGATACAGTTTTACAACCGGCGCATTGCTGTATATCCAGACCGGTGTCTTTCCACCCGTCTCCATCATATTATCCGGATCCCATGCCGTAACAAGGTGAAGCGTTGTATCGTCCTGTTTCCACTGGCTCCGATACAGATAGTAACTGTCCTTTGCAAACCCGGTCGTTTCCACAATGCCGAAATAACTGCTGTTGGGAACCTGCCCGCGGCCGCTGCTTCCGGTCCCCGTTCCGTTCCACGGTGTCGGTTCTCCAATGTAATCAAATCCGGTCCAGATAAACTGACCTCCTATATAATCTGCCGTGATGGTATCCCACATTGATTTCCGTGCGGTTTTTCCCCAGCCGACTGCGGACGTATCATAAGACGTCAGATGATACTTCCCGTCTGCATTTCCCTGACTCTGCTGGGACATGTAAATTCCGCGGCTGTTGACTGCCGAAGCCGTCTCGGATGCAATCACATAATTATAATTTTTATGCAGGTTGCTCATCTGGGTGAAATTCGAGTAATTAAACCCGTTCACTCCGCCGCTCTCTTTAATAATCTGATTGACCTGGCGTACATAAGAAGAACCCTGATCCCTCTGGTTATCCCCAAGCGTTGCCTGGCGCGTTGCATCTTCCTCGCCAATCCAGCGGATCAAATCCCTGGCAATTTCCGGAAACAGATCGCTGTCGCCCGATCCTTCGGATATCTCATTTCCCAGTGACCACAAAATAACGGACGGGTTGTTGCGATCACGCCTGACCGTAGATTTAAGTGCGAATTCTGCCCAGGTCATTTCGCTATTTGCGCCATAAAGCGCATTTCCTTCTGTAATCGGCTGCCGGAAGAACCTTGCAAAATCATTGTAGTTGCCGTTCTTGGGACGATTCCAGCCGTCAAAGAACTCTTCAATTACTAAAAGCCCTAATTCGTCACAGATTTTCACATAATCCCTGTCTCCCGGATTATGCGTAATGCGGATTGCATTGACACCCATTTCTTTCATAATGCTGAGCTGGCGATACATGGCATCATTATACGCGGCAGCGCCTAACGCGCCCTGATCATGGTGCATACATACCCCATTTAACTTCACATTTGTTCCATTCAGGCTAAATCCTGTATCGTGATCAAATGCAAACCAGCGGAATCCGAAATCCGTATCATAGGTATCCACAACTTTGCCGCCGACCAGCAGCTCGGTCCTCACATAATACAGGTTCGGATCGTCTATCGACCACAGCTTCGGCGCATTTACCACAGCTTCGGCGTTTACCGTTTCCGCTGAGCCGGCAGGCACGGATACGGATGTTTCTGTCTGTGCGCTGACCGCCGTTCCGGCAGAATCATATACCGTATTGCGTACTGTCACATTTGCTGCCGACGTATTGTCATTGACTATATCTACGCCGACGCTCACCGTACCACCTCCGTTCTGGATATCCGGCGTGGTAACGGTTGTTCCGTTTAAATCCACATGAACCGGATCAGTCACAACCAGGGTCACATCACGATAAATACCGCTCCCGGAATACCAGCGGCTGCTGGGCAGATTATTTACCGCTTTTACTGCAACCAGATTTTCCGTTTTGCCGTCACAGGTAAGATATTCGGTAAGATCAAACGCAAATGCCGTATAACCATAGTGGTGTTCCCCTACCAGCTCTCCGTTTACATACACGTATGCTTCGCTGTAAACACCGTCAAAATTTAAAACCAGAGATTTACCGAAAAACTCTTTCGGCAAAGTAAAGGTTTTCCGATACCAGCCTGTACCGCCCGGTAAAAAACCACTTTCTGCCTCGCCGCTTTCCGTAAAAGGCTGAAAAATACTAAAATCATGCGGCAATGTCACTTCACTCCATGAAGCGTCATTAAAATCCGGATTCTGGGCTGTTTCGGATTCACCCAGATTAAACTTCCAGCCTTCATTAAAATTGGAAAAACGGTCATCGCTGACGGTACTGACCGAAATCCGTTCGGGTTCTGTAAAATATACGCTGCCTGTATCGGCTGCCTGCACGGCTTCTGCCGGAAATGCCGGGACACATAACGACGCCGCCAGTACAACCGCCAGCAATTTGTTGAAACGCTGCTTCATAAAAATCCTCCTTTTAATAAACTTTAAACAAAATGTCACTTTCATTCTACCATCTATTCGTCAATCTGACCATACTTAAATTCGTATTTTAAAAAAACATTTTTTTCCAAAACCTTCATGTTTTCTTTAAAAACTTTACCAAATCTTTCATCTTTATTCAAATTAAAAACACAATTATCCCGTATACTCTTTCCTATCAACAAAGGAGTTGTAAGGTCCTGCGGGGCTTGGTCGGCTCCGGCAAACAACAATCCCGAAAGGGTTTTTATAGATTAATTCATACTTTTCTCCTTTCCCTGTACCGGCTTAAGCCGTTACAGGGACTTTTTTTCGTCTTCTGTTCCCATCCTGCAATCGCCTCCAGAAACACCGCTCCGTACCGGCTGCATTTATTCTCTCCCACGCCGTTCACCGTTAAAAATTCTTCCGTTGTTTTGGGCTTCCTCGCCGACATATCCCGCAGGGATTTATCGCTGAACACAATATACGGGGGGACACGTTCCTCTCTTGCAATCTCAAGACGGACCCTGCGCAGCTCTTCAAACAAGCCATAATCCGTATCCGGCAGCTGCGCCTGCGCCGCTTCGCGCCCTGTTTTTGCGGTTTTGTGTTTCTGTTCTTTTGCCGCCTTCATAAGAATCGGTTTTTCCCCGAATACCTCCGCCGATTTCTCCGTCAGCTTCACGACCGGATACGAATCGTCCGTCACAAACAGATAGCCTCCTGTAGTCAAAAACTGCATCACCTGCCGGATACGGTACAGCGGCAGTTCCGACAGCCTGCCGAAACAGCGGTTGTCCGCCATCCCGTTCTGCTTTAGCTTTGCGGAACCGCTGCCGCGCACTGTATCTGCAATCACGGTCATACCAAACCGCTGCCCGCTGCTTTTGACGCATTCAATCATCGCCTGCGCCGCTTCCGTTACGTCGATATCCACAAACTCCGTCAGGCAGTTGGAGCATTTTCCGCAATAACCGGCCGTGTATTCCCCAAAATAACGCAAAACAAAATCCCGCAGGCAGTTGTTGGTCGTACAGTAAAACGTCATCTGCCTGAGCCGTTCTTTATCCCGCTCCTTAACAAGCCTGCGCTCCTCTTCGGTAAACGTGTCATGTTCCAGCTCCTGATCAATCAAAAACTGATTTGTCCGCACATCCTGCGGTGCATACAGCAAAATACAGTTCGACTCCTCTCCGTCACGCCCGGCACGTCCCGCTTCCTGGTAATAGCTCTCGATATTTTTGGGCATATTATAGTGAATGACAAAACGCACGTTTGATTTGTCAATCCCCATCCCGAACGCATTTGTTGCGACCATGACTGGCGCCGTGTCATACAAAAAATCGTCCTGGTTGTTCCGGCGCTCGGCATCGGACAGACCCGCATGGTAACGCGTGGCAGGAACGCCGTGCAGCCGCAGCTTCTGGCAGACCTCCTCCACTGTTTTACGCGCCAGGCAGTAAATAATGCCGCTTTCCGTCGGATGTTCCGTCACATATTCCATCACCGCCGCAAACTTATCCTTCGGCGTACTTACCTTATAAAAAAGGTTTTTGCGGTCGAATCCGGTCGTAACCAGAGCCGGATCCCTTAAATCCAACGCCGCCACAACATCCTCCCGGACCGCCTTTGTGGCAGTCGCCGTAAATGCCGCCACCACCGGGCGTCGTTTCAGCTGCCGGATAAAATCCGAAATCTTTAAATAACCGGGTCTGAAATCCTGTCCCCACTGGGATACACAGTGCGCTTCGTCCACCGTCACCATCGCAATGGGGGCGTCCAGCGCAAAATCCAAAAACTCGTCTGTCAAAAGCCGCTCCGGCGCCACGTATATGATTTTATACCTGCCCTCTTTCGCAAGCCCGAGCGCCTTGCGGTACTGTCCCATGCTTAATGAGCTGTTCAGATACGCCGCATGGACGCCCGCCTGATTTAACGTCCCCACCTGATCCTTCATCAGGGAAATCAGCGGAGAAACCACAAGGGAAATCCCCTGCATCATAAGCGCAGGAACCTGGTAGCAAAGCGACTTGCCTGCTCCGGTCGGCATAATGCCGAATACGTCCCGCCCGCCCAAAAGCAGATCAATCAATTCCTCCTGCCCTTCCCGGAAGGCATCGTATCCAAAGTACTTTTTTAAAACTTCATATTTATCCAAAGTAATCCTCCCTCCCGCGTATATTTCAAACAAAAATACAAATACTGTTCCTGATTACCAAAAAATTTTATCAAAAGGAGATTTTCTATGATTTTGACAGAAAAAGAAAACACTATTTTACAAGACCTGCAGACACAGGAAAAGGTCTGCATGGAACATTATAACCTGTGTGCTGCCACGGCAAAAGACGGCTGCTTAAAAGATTTGTTTACCCAGATCGCCAGGGACGAGCAAACCCATTATCAGACCCTCGGCAAACTGATGAACGGGGAAACTCCTTCCATCACTCCCGCTCCCGCCGCATCCCGGGTCGACACTTACCAGCCGAAAGCGACATACAGCGCTTCTTCCAATGATGCCGACAAGCAGCATGACGCGCTGCTCTGCTCCGACAGCATCGGCAATGAAAAAATGGTATCCGCCGATTACAACACGAACCTGTTCCACTTCGGGTCGGGCGAAGTCCGCAAGCTTTTAAACCACATTCAGACCGAAGAGCAGGAACATGCGGAGATGATCTATAAGTATAAAAAAGCAAACTCCATGGCATAGGCTGCCCCTTTAGTGGTTATTATAGTCTATCCGCGTTCGGGAAACAAGTGAAAATTTCCGTATTTCCGATCCGAAAACGGCAGAACGCTGTGTTTCACGGAACAAAAAATATGCCGTGACAATCAGGGACCCTTTGGGGTCCCTGATGTTTTCATGCATTCAGACCGGAATTCTTTTGATTGAGTATCTTTTCAAGTTATGGTATTCTATAAGAAAAAGGGGAAAACTCCAAATGAGCATTTTTTAAACCAACAGGATGGGAACGAATCGGAGCGCGTCACAGACACCAGCTTTCAAATTCTCGGCAGGCAGCCAAAAAAATACCATCTGGAATGCCAGAGCAGTACCGATCACAAAGACCCCGGATAAACTCAAAATCAACATGGTCACTCCGGGCGGAGCAGTGGAATATGACATCCCGGTGGCTACGGTTCAGCAATTTACGCTGGAGAAACTGTTTGAAAAGAACCTCCTGCTGCTGATCCCATTTTATATTTTTTCCCACGAAAGCCGCTTCGCGGAATACGAAAAAGACTCCGCGAAGCTACAGGCGCTGCAAAGGGAATACGAATTTATCAGGCATAAGCTGGAGGCGCTTTTACAGCAGGGCGTGATCAGCGAATACACCAGACACACGGTAATTGATATGTCAAACAAAGTTTTGGAACATATTGCCATAAAATTCAGTTCTGTCAGGGAAGGAGTGAAATCTGTTATGGGCGGTAAGATTTTAGATTACGAAGCTAAGACAATTCGGTCGGAAGGTGTCAAAGCCGGCATAGATACCGGCATCAGGGGAACCGTCTCTATCTTAAAGAATTTAGGCATCCCCCCGCAGACGATCCTGCAAAAAATCCAGGAACAATACGGACTGAGCGCGGAGGCTTCAAAAAAATACCTTTAAGTTCCGGAGGCTGCCACGGCAGCCTTTTTCCGGATGAAACGCACTTATCCTTACTTCCCCCGCCGATATTTGGAAACCGAAAGCGCCAGAGCGAACAGCGCCGCCGCAAACAACGCCTGTACGCCTATATTTTCCCAATACGCGCCGCCCGCAAACGGCGTCCCGCCAAACCCGCTGACCAGATCATTATTGCGGATATACCAGTAAAACGGCAGAAACTTAGAAACCGCGCACACATTGCTCCCAAGCTGCTGCTGCGGAATAAATACGCCGCACAAAAAGCACATCCCAAGCGTAATAACATTGTTGCACATACTGACCATGCTTGAGGACGGATGAAAACAACTGATAATCAGCGCAATCGCAGCCGCTGCCGGCAAAATCATAATGCTGTTTGCCATGCACAAAAGCCCTGTCTCCCGAAACAGCACATTCCCGTAAAAGATCCGGGCAATCAGCTGAAACAACGCCCAAATGCCGAAACAGTACACAATGCTCCCCAACGCAAGCTGCAGGTTCTTTGCAGACAGTCCAAGAGAAGAGCACGAAATCCGCTTTGCCAGCCCCTCCTCCCAGAACGTTGTCAAAATCGGCGTAATGCCGCTTAAAATCATGCTTAAAATTACATACGGCAAAAACTGGTAATAATAGTAAATTCCTTTCATGCCGGACGCTCCGTCTTCTTGTTGCGCAAGCACCCGCACCTGCCCCGCGGCGGCATTCAGCGCTTTCTCCGTATGGCTTTGCGCATCCGCTAAGGATTTGCCCCCGGCCAGATACAGCCGCACGGCTTTAAGATACGTATTGATCTGCCCTTCCACAAACACGCTGCTGTAAACGCCCGGGATTTGCATTGTTTCATACAAATCGGTTTCCCCGCCAGAAAGCTTTTCTTCAAATCCTTTTGGCAAAATCAGCACAAAATCAATATCCCGGTAAAAAAGCCGATCTAAAAGCGCTTCCCTGTCATATTCAAGCTTTGTCAGATTGTGAATCCCCGCAAGATACCCCGTCAGCGCAGCCGAAGCGTCCGACCGATCCGCATCAATCACCGCTACGTCGAGCGCAACCGAGGCAAACGCCTGGCTGTCCGTATCCACAGACGATCGGGACAAAAAAAGCGCGATGCCGGAAAAGATAATAAAATACATTATGTTAATCGGCAGGGATCTTCTGGCTGTTTTAAAAAAAGCTTTAAATACTTGCATACGTTTTCCTCCTTATCATCATGCAGCCGGCAGCCAGAAAAACCGCCGCCATAAGAAACAAGGCGAACAGGTTCCCGAAATAACGGCCGTTTACGCCGTATATATTCAGCGTCAGAAAGCTGTCCGATATCCGCACCGCAGGATTGATTACATTTAAAAACGGGCAGAATTTTTCTACTACATTACGCATATTCCCAAACATCAGGCCGCTTAAAAAGCAGCAGAACAAGGATGAACTGACCAAAATCCCCACCTTGGTCCCTTCCGCAACTTTTCCGATGCAGCCCACAAAAAACCCAAACGCAACGCCTGTCACACAGCCCGCAAACACGGTCAAAAACAAAAGAGGCAGACCGACTCCAAACTTTATGCCGAGCACATAAACCAGATAAACCACCGGGACGGCCAGGCATACAAACTGCGTCAGGATGCCGGAGCCAAACTGCGCCGCAACGGACACGGACTTTCTGCAGGGGGAAATGCATTTCCTGGCCCCGAGCGCGGAAAGGTTTGCCTGGTTATTCATGGCAATGTACGCCCCCGCAAACGACGTAAACAGGCATGCCATCGCTATCAGGTTATAAAAGTACTGCACCGTATTGTCCAGATTGCCGTCTGTCAGCTTTTTGGGGCTGCCGTAAGAAACGGTTTCCAACAGGCCGGGCATCTTCTGAGCAAAGGCGGGATTTTCGGCAATCAGTTCCGTAACGGCCGTTTCGCTGGCCCTATAATCCTGAAAAAACATTTCCAGGATACTCTGTTCTATCGCAAGCGTGCTGTTCATATTCTCCGCTTCCACAGACGCGCACAGCAGCGTCACCTCTTCCCCGATCCGAAAAATTCCGCGTACTTTATTTTCCTGCAGCATTTTTTTTGCCGTGTGAAAATCGGTTTCGGACACATCAAAATACGGCGGACAGGTTTCCTCGCAAAGAGCCGTAAGCGTTTCCGTAAAAGCCCGGTTGTCCGCCCCGTTTTCACGGCAGACTGCCACCGGAATGGTATGAAAATTTTCCGTCGTATTGTTTATGCTGCCAAATGCAAAATAAAACAGGGTTCCCAAAATAACGGGAAACATCAGCACCCAGAACAGTTCCTCCTTCTGCCGCAGCAGACGCCTGATTTCGTAAACAAATTCATGCCAAAACATACGCTCCCTCCTCTTTATACATCCCGTAACCCACGCCCGGTCATCTCTAAAAATACATCGTTTAGGGTGGGCAGTTCCGAATAAACCCTTCCGAACGGAATATCGTGCTGCTGCAGGTAATTTAATATGTGAATCAGGTTGTGCCTGCCGCCGGAGCAGGCGATATTTAACTGCCGCTTTGCAAATACGGCGTCGTATACATGGGGCAGGGCGCGGATATTGCCGATATCCGCTTCGGAAACGGCGGATAACTCTATACTGATTTTTTCACTTTTTTTAATCATTTGTTTCAGTTCGTCCGCCGTGCCTGCCGCAATGTTTTTCCCGTGATCCATAATCGCAATGCGGGTGCAAAGCTGCTCGACCTCTTCCATATAATGCGACGTGTAAATCACGGTCGCTCCCTGGCGGTTTAATTCGGCGATGCCTTCTAAGATTTTATTGCGGCTCTGCGGATCTACGGCAACCGTCGGTTCGTCTAATATGATAAGCTTCGGCTTATGCGCTATGCCGCACGCAATATTCAGCCGGCGCAAAAGCCCGCCGGAAAGCTTTTTGGGATAAAATTTACGGAACTGCCCCAGTTCCACAAAATCAATCGTTTCCTCCACGTATTTGCGCCGCAGCTTTTTGTCGCGGACATAGAGCCCGCAGAAATAGTCAATGTTTTCATAGACGGTCAGCGCGTCAAAAACGGCGACGTTCTGCATAACAATCCCAATCTGCCGCTTTAACTCGTAACTGTCCGGGCGCATCGTTTCGCCGAATACTTCAATCGTGCCTTTGTCGAATGAAAGCAGCGACAAAATACAGTGGATCGTCGTAGTCTTGCCCGATCCGTTTGGGCCGAGCAGGCCGAAAATATCGCCTTCATTGATTTGTATGTTGAAATGATCGACTGCAATTAAATCCTTATAGCGTTTTACAAGGTTTTCAATTTTAATAACCGGTACTGCCATTCCTTACTCCTTTCTGTGTCATTGAATCGGTATCGTTCTATTATATCCGGCGGCAGGCCCGGGCAGAAGTGAGCAGAATCATTTGGACCGATGACAAATGTCATATCCGCCTTGAATTTTTGCCGCGGTTATGATAACGTTTCCATACACGATTGCATAAGGAGGCGCGCCTATGGACGAACTGCCAGACAACCTGATCCTTTTTGGCCTGGGATTTCTTTTGATTCCGGGAAATACCCCCGCGGCGTTATCCGTCACGGCCGTTTTAACCGCCGTGATCGCAGCCACGCTCGCCTCCTATACGAAACGCAGGAGTTTAACGTACCTTTTGTCCGCCGCCGTCTTCCTTGCCTGCCTGCTGAATCCGGTAATCCTTCTGTTCTTTCCCGTTTTCCTGTACGATATGGTTTCCCGGAACGCCTGCGCCGCGGCCCTGCCCATGCTGCCGCTGTTTTTTTCCGACTTGCCGGTAAGCCGCTCCGGTTTGCCGCTCTGGCTTCTTACCGCCCTGCTGGCCGTCTTGCTTGCGCGAAAAACCACCGAAAAACGGAAGCTTTCCGAAGAACGGTTCCGAATCCGCGACAGCAGTACCGAACTAAACCGGATGTTAGAAGAAAAAAACAGGACGCTTATTGAAAAACAGGATTACGAAATCCATCTGGCAACCCTCAAAGAGCGCAACCGGATTGCCCGGGAAATCCATGACAATGTCGGGCACCTGCTTTCCCGTTCGCTGCTTTTGACGGGCGCCCTTTTAACCGTAGAACGGGAAGGGGCCGTGCACGATCAGCTTTCGAGCCTCCGCCGGACACTGGACTCGGCCATGGACAGTATCCGCACGAGCGTTCACGGGCTGCACGATGACGCCGTTGATTTAAAACACGCGCTGCAGGAGATGCTTGCGCCGATGCGGCCGGATTTTGAAACCGCGTTGGATTACGATATGTCCGAACCGGTTCCAAATCCGGTACAATACTGTCTGATTGCCGTCACAAAGGAAGCGCTTTCCAACACAATCCGGCACAGCGGCGCAGACCGGGTGCAGATCCGCTGCCGGGAGCATCCCGGATTTTACCGGCTTTCCGTGGAGGACAACGGAACCGAATCTCCCCAAAAGCCCGAAAACGGCCTTGGGCTTTCCAACATGAAAGACCGCGTCTCCGCCCTGGGCGGAACGATGCGTATCCACAGGGAAACAGGCTTTTGCATTTTTATATCAATTCCAAAAACGGAGGAACTTACATGCAGGTAGTAGTGATAGACGACGATCAGCTGGTCGCCGTTTCTTTGAAAACGATTTTGGAAGCGGCTCCGCACATTACGGTGGCCGCGTTAGGAACCGGAGGAAGAGACGCCATCTTACTGTACCGCGCGCACAGGCCGGACGTCCTTTTGATGGATATCCGGATGGAGCCCGTGTCCGGCTTAGAAGCCGCCGAAGAGATCCTTGCAGAATACCCGGAAGCAAACATTCTGTTTCTGACGACGTTTTCCGATGATGAATATATTATAAAAGCGCTCCGGTTAGGCGCAAAGGGGTATATTTTAAAACAGGATTTTGAAGGGATTGTGCCTGCGCTTGACGCGGTAGCCGGCGGCCAGGCGGTCTTCGGCGGCGGCATTGCGGGAAAAATCCCGTCTCTGCTGCACCAGTCGCCTCCGCACGATTACGGCAGATACGGCATCAGTAAGAAAGAGCGGGAAATTATCGAAGAAGTGGCAAAGGGATTTTGCAATAAAGAGATTGCGGCGCGGCTGTTTTTAAGCGAGGGGACGGTGCGCAATTATATCAGTGTTATTCTGGAAAAGCTTGGCCTGCGCGACCGGACGCAGCTGGCAATCCATTATTTTACAGGAGGGAACGTATGATATTTGAATCACATGCACATTATGATAACGAACAGTTTGACGAAGACCGGGAGGCGCTTTTAGGGGGGCTTTTTGGCGGAACCGTCTGTACGGTGATCAATGTCGGGGCTTCGATGCAAAGCAGCCGGGCTTCCGTTGCGCTGGCCGAACGCTATCCCGGCGTCTATGCCGCGGTGGGCGTACATCCCAGCGATGTCGGGGAATTGGACGAAGCCGCCGTTTCCGGCTTAAAGGAGATGGCGGCGCATCCTAAGGTGGCTGCGATAGGGGAAATCGGGCTGGATTACTACTGGGAGAAGGATCCGGCCGTACAGCGCAGGCAACGGATGTGGTTTGCGCGCCAGATGGAGCTTG
>CAMSEJ010000027.1 GCA_947057405.1 uncultured Roseburia sp. | reverse complement strand
ACGCATACCCTTCCCTCTGACTGACGGCCCCTTTGCCATCCACTCCCTATCGTTCGCTGTAGTACTAAAGCGTGTTTGAAAAATCATTCCTGCCATCTGCACACCCCACTTAGCGCGATATTTGCACCGAATTCGGTCAACGTAGCCCGCTACGCCTCCCTTATTCGTACGAACTCCCACTAAGTAGGTTGCAAATCTGTCAGAAAGCATTTTTCAAACACGCTCTAAAGCGCGGCCTCAAATCCATATTCATGTAAAACAACTCCGTCATCTATCACTTCATCATAAACGCCCGTCTTCCTGATAAAACCATTTTTAAGATAAAGCTGAATAGCCGGTTCGTTGATATCCACAACAAAAAGACGTAAATATTGGGCTCCCAGATTTTTTGCAGTCTCTTTTGCTCTTTCAAGCATGAAACTGCCGATTCCCGTTCTGGCATAGCCTGCATGAACACCGAAACGATCCAAATACAAAACACTGCTCCGGCTATCCTGCCATTTTATAGCTCCTTCGCCGGAATGTGTATCACACAAAACAAATGCAGAAACAATAACATCATGTTTCAGCAAAACATAAAGGCGATTATTTCTGATATCCTCCAGAAAAAACTCACAGGGATAAACATCATCCCATATTTGTATCCGCTCACGATTCATTTTTTTAATCATGTCCCTGTATACAGCTTTAATCTTCGATAAATCCTGCATAACTGCCAATCTAAAATCCATACAAATTAACCTCGCAAAATCTGTTTGTCATTGCCTTTATTATATATCCCATTCATCCAAAAAGAAACAAGTTTCTAATATTTCTGATTCATCAAAGCGAACAGTACAGCAAACCGCAATCCCCTTAAATCCCATATATTCCTCAGCAAGATCCCAAAGCCAGCCAATACAGCAGTCAGGCAGAGGGCAGGGGATGCGGCATTCGCCTTGTGACAGGATTTAGCGGCTCTTAAGTATCCCGTTCGCTTCCCAGCAATGCCCTGCCACGGATGGCAGGGCAAGCCGGAATGCGCCTGGACGGCGCGTTTCCGGCGGTTGCGTCCGTGCCAAAAAACAAACAGGGGATACTTTAGAGCCGCTTCATCCTGTCACACAGCGAACGCCGCATCCCCTGCCCTCTGACTGACGGATCATTTGCCAACCCCATTCGCATAAAAAGAATTGCCCCCTCCTTCATATCTCATTTCTCACCAAAAAACATAGACTTTTCAGAACCCAGGCGTTAAAATAAGCACATACACAAAAACCACCGAAAAACTGCCGAATGAGGAGATGTTAGAATGCTAAGTATCCTGCTTGTAGACGACGAAGTGCTGGCTCTTGACTATTTAAAAAACATGGTAAACTGGGAACGTCACGGCTACCGCATTGCAGGCTGTGCCCAAAGTTCCAGAAAAGCGCTTGATTTATATGAAAAAGAAAAGCCCGATATCGTCATATCCGATATCCGTATGCCGGCCATAGACGGCCTCGAACTCACCAGATGCCTGAAAGAAAAAAACAAAGACATCATCGTTATCCTGCTCTCCGCATACGGCGATTTCGACTACGCGCAAAAAGCCATCCGCTACGGCGTATCCAACTATCTCTTAAAACACGAGCTCTGTGAAGAACTTCTGCTGGCAGAACTGAAGCGCGCCGCGGATCATCTGGAACAACAGCGCAAACGCGATCGTATCTGCCAGGAATATTTCATCAAACAATTAATCTATCAGCCCGGCGACGGCAGCGTGGAAGAAGAAAAACTGGGAAACCGCCTGTTTTTGCTGCTGCTCCATAAAAGGCGCCCCGTGGTGCACGGAGAATTTATGGAGGAAAAATGGCATGCAAAAGAGCGGGATAAGCTTTATCATGCGCTTACGCAGGATTTGGACGGAATGCTCTTTTATGCCGCGGATGCGCAGATCACCGACAACAACTGGATGGCGCTCTACCGGATTGAGCATACGGCCAGTATCCATACGGAAACCGAACTCATCGAACGCAAGTGCGCGCAGCTTTGCGACAGCTTAAAAAAACACGCGGACTGTGCGTTTGATATTCTCTACAGCGCCGAGATTACGCAGCGCGCCATCAGCGAAACATTCCGCAGGATGTCGCGCCAGATCCGGCATGATTTTTTTTATGAAGCAAACCGGGCGGTTCCGCTCCGTTTCGTTCCGCCGTCAGAGCGCAAGGTTCTCTGGGGCGGGCAAATCCGCGCGCTGAAAGACGCCGTTTATGAAAAAGACGGCGACCCCGCGCAGTTCGTAAAGGAATTGTTTTTAAAACCGGGGGAAGAAGAGCGGCTTGACATTATAAAATCACTGATGCCGCTTTTAAACAGTATCCTGTCTGAAATCTGCGCCGCGGAGCATATTACGGAGCGCATGGAAGCGGAAAAACTCTATACCGTACAGGCGGTGATGGAGTATTATATGCAAAGCTTTGCAAAGATTCACGAAAAGCTGATCAAACAGGAGACGCAGGGGATGTCGAGGCTTGTGCAGGATCTGATCCGTTACATACATAAAAATTACGAACAGGAACTCAGCCTGGATATGCTTGGCGAGGTGTTCGGGATGAACGGCGTTTATCTGGGGCAGATATTCAAAAAAGAGGTTGGCGTTACGTTTCTGAAATATCTGACCAATGTGCGGATAGAAGAGGCGAAACGTTTGCTTGCGGAGGAACACTGCACCGTTTCCAAAACGGCAAAACGGGTGGGTTACATCACCAGCCAGTATTTTGCCAAGGTATTTGCAAGGACAGTCGGGATGAAGCCGCAGGAGTACAGGAAATGGAAAGAAGAAGAGGAAAGAAAAAACAGTTAAAATGGCGGATTTTGGGGAGTATTGCGCTGATTCTGGCGGTTTCTATGACCATATCCTCGCTTGCGGGTTACTGGTATTTTGAACGGATTGTCCGGGAACAGAAAATTTCCGACGAGCGCAGCAGGCTGATACAGGTTTCGGGGCAGCTTACGTTTCTGGCGGAGGATATCCGGCAGTTTGCCAGAAGCATTTTAATCGACGCGGAGCTGCAGGAGCTTTTGGAAGAGGACGTTGCGGGCAGCGCTTATCGGAAACAGAGGCGGAACAATAAGGTATCCGCGCGTCTGATCTTTTACGGCAGCCTGCGCGGTTATATCAAAGACATGATTATCCGGACAGAGGACGGCGCCTGCTACGGCAGCAGCCACAATACCGCGGATACGGCTTATATCAATGAAAAACTGGCGCGGCGGGAAATTGCCGGTTCTGCCGGGCAGGAGGGCGGCTCTTTTTCCGAACCATACGGCGAAGGCGGCGGGCAGCTGATTTGTTTTCAGATGCAGATGTTTGACAAATACCGGTTCGGGCAGAGAAAGGGGACGCTGTATATTGAATTTGCTCCGGGGTATTTTCTGGAGCCGATCCGTACCTATGCGGGCGCGGAAAACTATGTCTGCCTGCTGGGCGCGGGCGGGAATATTTTATACGGGCAGGATCCGGACGGTAAACTCTCGTTGTGCATAGAAGAACTGGCGGGGCAGAGGGAAGAAATCCGGCGGACAAAGAACGGTTATCTGGTCTGCGATACCATTGAAGGGACAGGCTTTCGGCTTGGCACGCTCGTAACCGATCGGTATCTGTGGGAACGCAGCAGCTTTGTGCTTGTGTTTTTCCTCTGCTCTTTTTTGTTTTCCGTGGGCCTGATCCTGGTTTTTATTTCCCGCAGGGTGGAACGGATGATCTGGCCGGTGACAAAACTGTCGGCACAGATGGAAACGGTAAAATACGGCAGCATGGAGCAGATCGAAACCGTGCATACGGGGGATGAGATCGAAACGCTTTACAATTCCTTCGGGCATATGCTTGCGCAGTTAAAAAAAGGGGAAGAGGAGCGGATCCGGTATGAAAGGCAGAAGCACAAAATGCAATACGAGATAACCATGTCGCAGATCCACCCGCATTATCTGTACAATGTGTTAAATACGGTGGTCTACCTGGCCGCGGCCGAAAAGCATCGGGACGTGGCGGCTATTGTGCGCGCACTGATCCATACGCTGCACAATACGCTTGAAATCGGCGGGGAGCGTGTGGAAACGACAGTAAAGCAGGAACTGGCGCTGACCCAAAGCTATCTGGAAATCCAAAAGTACCGCTATCCGGATATGGTTACGGCAAAGATTTGCTGCGACGAGGCGGTTCTGGCGTGCCGGATGCCAAAGATTGTGATCCAGCCTTTGGTGGAAAATGCCATACTGCATGGGATATTGCCTTTAGAACGGGCGGGCACGGTGCGGGTGGATGTCTGCAAAAAGAACGAGACGCTCAGCGTTTCGGTGGAAGACGACGGAGCCGGAATCGGGGAAGAATGCTTAAAGCGGTTCTGGAACGGCGAAGAGATTTCGTCCGGGAAAGGCAGCAGAAGACATATTGGGATCCAAAATGTCAGGGACAGGATTTGGTTTTTGTACGGAACAGAATATGGGATGGAAATTGAGAGAAGAAAAGAAGGCGGGACGAGGGTGTCGCTTCGCCTGCCGTTTGTGGAGGAACAATAAGGGCGGCGGTTGGCCGGACGGTAAGAAAAGAGGATGCGTATTGAAGAAAAAAGCAGCATATCGGATGATTTTAACAGGAATGGCGGCCGCCCTGTTTTGTGCCTGCGGCAGAAACCGGGATCCGGCGAAGCAGAATCCGCCTGACCGGTTCCGGCAGAGCGCCGCCGAAACGCCTTACAATGAACCGCTTCCAAATGATTACAGGGGAACGCTTACAATGTGGGGCTGGGATGACGATTATTACAGGACTGTGACGGAAGCGTTTCGGGAAATTTACCCGAACGTCGATTTTGTCTATACGGACGTTGCGCATAAGGATTTGCCGCAGAAATACGAAACCGCCCTGCTGTCCGCGGGGGAACTGCCCGACATTGCGTGGTCGGTAATTGATTCGAGGGGAGAAGTATTTGAATTGGACATGTGGGAGCCTTTGGAGCAGGAGCCGTATTGCTTTGACATTTCCGAGATTTATGAATACCTGCGTCCCCGCATGGTCAACACCAAAGGAAACGTCTGCGGCATTGAGCAGTCCTTATCCCCGGCGGGGCTGGCATACCGAAAAGATTTGGCGAAGCAGTATCTGGGGACGGACGATCCGGGGGAGCTCGAAGCGATGCTTCCGGATTGGGAACGCTTTTTTGAAAAAGGAAAGGAAGTGTATGAAAAAAGCGGCGGCAGCGTCCATATGTGCTTCTCATTAAGCGAACTCAGGCAGTTTATTCAGGAGCAGCAGGGCATGCCCTGGGCGGACGGCGGTGTGATTGACGTGGAAAAAACGTTTGGCAGGGCCTTAGAACTGATCTGCCGGTTTCGGGACGGGCATATTTCGGATCATATGGCGGCCTGGACTCCGGCGTGGAATGCCGCGTTTCAGGAAGACGGGCATATTTTTACCGCATGCGCAACCTGGACGGTGCAGTTTACCATCCAGAAATACGATAAGCGGGGGGAAACAAAAGGGCATTGGGGGCTTATGAGCGCGCCGGAAGGCAATGCGAACCTGGGCGGTACGGCTATGGGGATTACAAAGACCTGCAAGGATAAGCGGCTGGCATGGGAATTTTTGAAATTTGCCACGCTTTCTACGGAAGGGGCGAAGGCCATTAACCGGATTGCGCTTATGACGACGGCAAAAAAGCCTTATGAGGAAGCGCCGGAGTTAAAGAGTTATAAAAGCCCCTGGTTTGGGGAACAGGATTTGGGGATATATTATATGGAAAAGATTGTGCCGCATATTAAGGCCAGGACGCTTACGCCCCAGGACGGGGTGGTGCATGACAGCCTGAGTATGGTTCTGGAGGTTTTAAACGAAGACCGGGACGTGGGGTATGAGGAGGCGGCAGAGTATCTGAAACAGGAGTTAAAGGCGGAATTAAAGGATATAACGGTGTATTAGACATTTTCCGGCTGATTTTAAAAAAATTGTAAAAATAAAAGGAAAAAAGCAAAACACACAGTAAATATATAATAAGACAAAATCACAGGAGGCACACCGTTTTGACAATCCGTGAGAACATAGAAAAAATAGAACGGGATACCCTGAGCTCCTACGCTACCTTAAGCCAGAACAGCAGAGGGCGCAGGCTGAAAGAGGAGCCGTGTGATATCCGTCCGGTGTTTCAGCGGGACCGGGACAGGATTCTGCACTGTAAAGCGTTCCGCCGTTTAAAAAACAAGACGCAGGTTTTTCTGACTCCCAAAGGAGATCACTACCGCACCCGCATGTCCCATACCTTAGAGGTATCGCAGAATGCCAGGACCATTGCAAAAGCGTTGCGTTTAAACGAGGATCTGGTCGAGGCGATTGCGCTTGGGCACGATCTGGGGCATACGCCGTTTGGCCATGCCGGGGAGTACATGTTAAATATTCTGTGTAAAGACGGATTCCGGCACAATGAGCAGAGCGTGAGGATTGTAGACCGGCTCGAAAAAGACGGCAGAGGGCTCAATCTGACCTGGGAAGTGCGGGACGGCATACGCAACCACCAGACCAGGACCATGCCGCATACATTGGAAGGCAAAATCGTGCGACTTTCGGATAAAATTGCATATATTAATCATGATATTGATGATGCGATCCGGGCACATATTCTGGTGAAGGAGGATATTCCAAAGGATCTGCGGGAAATTTTGGGAGAGACGACACGGGAGCGTTTAAATACACTGATCCATGATATCATCACGAACAGCACAGACAGGGATGATATCCGGATGTCAAAGGAAGTGGAGGAAGCCATGCACAGGCTGCGGCGTTTTATGTTTGAATCCGTTTACCAGAATCCCGCCGCCAAGGGAGAAGAGGTAAAAGCGAGGGGATTGTTAAAGCAGCTTTATGAGTATTATACGGAGCATTTAGAGCAGATTCCGGATACCTATCTGCGTATGTTAGACGACGGCGAGGAAACGGAGCGGGTCGTCTGTGATTACATATCCGGCATGACGGATCAGTATGCCGTTGCCAAATTCAGCGAATATTTTATGCCGCAGAAGTGGCAGGTAGACGGAGATTAAAGACTGCGGCTTCTGTGAGGGCGGGAAAGGAGTGAGACGGCTTGCCTTTCTATTCGGAAGATTTGATTGAAGAAGTAAGATCCGGAAACGATATTGTGGATTTGATTTCCGGCTATGTCAGGCTGAAAAAGCAGGGAAATACTTACTTTGGGCTGTGCCCGTTCCACAATGAGAAAACGCCTTCCTTTTCGGTGGCGCCGTCCAAGCAGATGTATTACTGTTTCGGCTGCGGCGCAGGCGGGAATGCGATTACGTTTCTGATGGAATATGAAAATTTCAGCTTTGTGGAAGCCATGCAGACATTGGCAGAGCGGGCGGGCATAAAGCTGCCCGAACGGGAATATTCCCCGCAGATGAAGCAGGAAGCCGACCGCAGGCAGCAGCTGCTTGCGGTAAACCGGGAAGCGGGAAAGTTCTATTATACGCTGCTGCGGGGAGAATCGGGCCGGCCGGCATTGGAATATTTTACGGACCGGGGGTTAACGGAAGAAACCATGCGGCGTTTTGGGCTGGGATACTCGGACAAGTCCGGCAGCGGGCTGTATCGTTACCTGCGGCAGAAGGGCTATGATGACGAACTGCTGCGGGAGAGCGGCCTGGTTTCCTATGACGAGCGCAGAGGCGGTTACGACCGGTTCCGCGGACGGGCGATGTTTCCGATTATGGATGTGCACAATAAGGTAATCGGCTTTGGCGGACGGGTGATGGGGGACGGCGGGCCGAAGTACTTAAATTCTCCGGAGACTAAGATTTTTGATAAAAGCAGGAACCTCTACGGCCTTTCTGCCGCAAGGGCGTCCAAAAAACCGCAGCTGATTTTATGCGAAGGGTATATGGATGTCATTGCGCTGCACCAGGCAGGCTTTGACAATGCCGTGGCGTCGCTTGGAACGTCGCTTACCGGAGGGCATGCAGGGCTTTTGAAGCGGTATTCCAAAGAGGTGTATCTGGCGTATGACAGCGACGGGGCGGGCGTGAAGGCGGCGCTGCGCGCCATACCTATTTTGAAAGAAGCGGGAATCGCTGTCAAAATAATTTCCCTGCGGCCGTACAAGGATCCGGACGAATTCATTCAGGCACTGGGAAGCGCGGCATTTCAAGAGCGGATCGACGGGGCGGAAAACAGCTTTCTGTTTGAAATCCGGATTTTGGAGCGTGAATACGATTTGGATGATCCGGAGGGCAAAACGCGGTTTTACAATGAAATTGCACGCAGGCTTTTAGGATTTGCGGAGGAGCTGGAACGGAATAATTACATCGAAGCGGTGGCGCAAAAGTATCGAATCGGCTTTGGGGATTTACGAAAGCTCGTGGTATCCGCAGCGGCAAAAGGAGAAGGCATTGCCGTCAGAGAAAGGCCGAGAACGACCGCCGGGAAAAAGAAAAAAGAAGATGGCATCAGACAGTCGCAGAAGCTGCTGCTGACCTGGCTGATTGAGGAACCCCGTTTATTTTCCGTTATCCGCAAATACGTTGTTCCGGCAGATTTTACGGAAGGGGTATACCGGCAGGCGGCGGAGGCTTTGTACGGGCAGTTTGAGTCGGACGGTAAGGTGAACCCGGCGAAAATTGTCAGCATGTTTGAGCAGGAAGAGGAGCAGAAAGAGATTGCAGCTCTCTTTCACGCGCATTTCCATGAGATCAGGACAAAGGAGGAGAAAGAAAAAGCACTGAAGGAGACACTTGTCAAAGTAAGGAAGAACGGGCTGGATTACCGCCTGTCTCATCTGGAGCCGACGGATATGGCGGGCTTACAGCAGCTTGTTTTAGACAAGCGTCAGTTAGAACAATTGGAAAAATTGCATATTTCTATCGAATAAGGACAGAATAGTAACGAACTATGAGAGGAAGGAAACATGGAAGAAAAGAAAAATAAAGCCGCGAAAAATCCTGGAGAAGATATTGTCTCTGCGGAACGGGCACAGCGGGCAGAAAAATTAAACGAAAAATTAAAAGAGCTTGTCGAATTTGCCAAGAACAAGAAAAATATTCTCGAATACCAGGAAATCAGCGACTTCTTCCAGAAAATGGAACTGAACGCGGAGGAATTCGAGAAGATTTTGGACTGCCTGGAATCGAACAGTATAGACGTGCTCCGCATCAGCGACGATGACGACGACGATATCCTGATTACGGAAGAGGACGAAATCGAAGTAGAGAAAATCGATCTCTCCGTGCCGGACGGCGTCAGCACGGAAGACCCGGTGCGCATGTATCTAAAGGAAATCGGCAAGGTTCCGTTACTGAATGCGGACGAGGAAATCGATCTGGCAAAACGCATGGAGCTTGGCGATCAGGAATCCAAAAAGCGCCTGGCGGAAGCGAACTTACGTCTCGTGGTTTCGATTGCCAAGCGTTATGTGGGCCGCGGCATGCTTTTTTTGGATCTGATCCAGGAAGGGAATCTGGGACTGATCAAGGCCGTCGAAAAGTTTGATTACCGGAAAGGATACAAATTTTCCACCTACGCCACCTGGTGGATCCGACAGGCCATTACAAGAGCGATTGCCGATCAGGCGCGTACCATCAGGATTCCGGTGCATATGGTAGAGACGATCAACAAGCTGATCCGCGTGAGCAGGCAGCTTTTGCAGGAGCTGGGCCGCGAACCGACCCCGGAGGAAATATCCGAGGAAATGGGAATGCCGGTAGAGCGCGTACGTGAGATTTTAAAAATTTCCCAGGAGCCGGTTTCTTTAGAAACTCCGATCGGGGAAGAGGAAGACAGCCATCTGGGCGATTTTATACAGGACGACAACGTTCCGGTGCCGGCGGATGCAGCCGCATTTACGCTGTTGCGCGAACAGCTCCAGGAAGTGCTCGGGACGCTTACGGAACGCGAACAGAAGGTGCTTACGCTGCGTTTCGGGCTGGAAGACGGGCGTGCAAGGACCTTAGAGGAGGTCGGCAAGGAATTTAACGTAACCCGTGAACGCATCCGCCAGATTGAGGCGAAGGCACTGCGCAAACTGCGTCATCCAAGCAGAAGCCGCAAATTAAAAGATTATTTAGAGTAGATGATATGATAAAACTTTCAGAACGAATGCTGCATCTGGCAGGAATGGTACGGCAGGGGGCCGTGCTTGCGGATGTAGGGACCGATCATGGCTATATTCCGATTTACCTTGTGCAGTCCGGGAAAATCCGCCGCGCGTTTGCCATGGATATTAAGGAAGGGCCGCTTGGCCGTGCGAAAGAGCATATCAGGGCTTTTGGTTTGGATGATTACATAACGGTAAGGCGTTCCGACGGCGTTGCCGCGCTTGCGCCAAACGAAGCGGATACAATTTTAATCGCCGGGATGGGCGGCGATGTGATGATCCATATTTTGGAAGACGGGGCGGCCGTGGCGGCAGCGGCAGCAGAACTGATTTTGCAGCCGCAGTCGAAAATCCGGGAGGTCAGGGAATATCTTTTGCAGAAGGGGTATGCGGTTGCCGGAGAGGACATAGTATACGAGGAAGGGAAATATTACCCGATGATGCGCGTTCTGCCCCGGGGAGGGGAAGGTGTGCGGCAGCGGTACGCGGTCTGTACAAAGGAAGAGCGCCAGGTGTTTTTGTGTTACGGGGAGTTTTTGATCCGGGAGAACAACCCTGTGCTTCGGCAGTATCTGGAGGAACAGGCGGGGGTGTATGAACGGATTTTGAAGCAGCTGAAAGAGAGGATGGCGTCCGATGCGGTGCGCGGGCGCAGGAGTGAGGTTTTAAAGGAGATGGATTGTGTAAGGAAGGCAATTAAGATGATGGAGCAGGAGGCGTAATCTATGGACGGAAAAAAAATCATTGAACTGTTAGAAGCCCAGTCCCCGCCGTCTTATGCATATGACTGGGATAATGTAGGGCTTCTGGCGGGGAGTGCAGACAAAGAAATCCATAAAATTTTTATTGCACTGGATGCCACGGACGAAGCGGTGGACGAGGCCGTGCGCATGGGAGCGGATTTGCTTTTAACGCACCATCCGCTGATTTTTAAAGGATTAAAGCGCGTGGTGGCAGACGATTTTATCGGGCGGCGGCTGATTCGGCTGATTGCGAACGATATCGCTTATTATGCCATGCATACGAACTTTGACGTAAAAGGGATGGCGGAGCGTTCGGCGGCGATGCTGGGGCTGAAATCTCCGCGGGTATTGGATGTGTCGGCTGTGGAGGACGGCAGGGAAGAAGGCATCGGCAGGGTGGGGGATTTTGCGGAGCCTGTGACATTAAGGCAGTGTGCCGATCTGGTCAAAGCCGCATTTTCGCTGGAGCAGGTAACAATCTTCGGCAATCCGGATCAGGTATTCAAAACAGCGGCCATTTCCCCCGGATCCGGGAAATCCGAAATCGGAAATGCTATCGCCAAGGGGGCCAAGGTGCTGATTACCGGAGATATCGACCATCATGACGGGATAGATGCGGTGGCGCGCGGGCTTTGCATCATTGACGCGGGGCATTACGGACTGGAGCATATTTTTACGGGGTATATGAAGGAATACCTGGAGCAGCGCTGCGCAGGCGTGGAGGTGGCAGCGCAGAAGCTTTCGTTCCCGTTTTGGGTTGCTTAAGGAGGAGAAGATGGCAGGGGAAACGATTACGGTGAAAGTTCTCGGTGAGGAGAGGATGTATCCCAAAGGGACAAAGTATCTGGTAATTGCAGAGGATTTTCAGAAAGATTATCCGGACGATATTATCCTGGCTTTTGCGGAGAATCGTCTGTGCGAGCTGCATAAACAGGCGGATCAGGATGTAGAACTCGCATTTGTCACAACGGCGGACCGGGCGGGCAGGAAAGCGTACCGCAGAAGCGTTACGCTTCTGATGCAGAAAGCGCTGTATCGCCTTTTGGGCAGGGAACAGTCTGTGGTTCATGTGCTTTCGTGCATCAGCCAGGCGTATTACTGCGAGCTGCCGGTGTACGGGAAGCCGGATGAAGCGTTTTTAAAACGGCTGGAAGAGGAAATGCTGTGTATGGCGGAGAGAAAGATGTCGATTCAAAAAGAAAGCATCGGCACGGACGACGCAGCGGCGCTGTTCGGCGCGCTGGGGATGAAGGAAAAAGAGCGCCTGTTCCGTTACCGCAGAAGCTCGTCGGTAAATATTTATTCTCTGGGCAATTACAAAGATTATTTTTACGGCTATATGGCGGCGCATACCGGTTATCTGAAATATTTTGGGCTTAAGCCGTACAGGGACGGATTTGTGCTGCTGTTTCCCGACAAAAATACGAAAGAGGTTGCCGAATTTACCCCGTCCGTGAAATATTTTGAAGCGCTGGCCGGTTCCAGGGAATGGGGGCGCACGATGGGGATCGAGACGGTGGGGGCGTTAAATAATGCGATTGCTTCCGGCAGAATGCAGGAAATTATTATGGTGCAGGAAGCGTTAATGGAACAGCGGATAGGCAGCCTGGCGCAAAAGATTGCCTCTTTAAGCGGCAGAAAATTTGTCATGATTGCGGGACCGTCCTCGTCCGGTAAGACGACATTTGCCCACCGTCTGGCAATCCAGCTTTCGGCGCTCGGGCTGCATCCGGATACGCTTTCTTTGGACGATTATTATCTGGATCGGGACAAAGCCCCGCGGGACGCGGACGGCAAACTGGATTTTGAGTGCCTGGAGTCGCTTGACGTGGCGCAGTTTAACCGGGATATGTCGGCGCTTTTGCGGGGGGATACGGTGGAACTGCCTTCCTTTAATTTTAAAACCGGAAAGCGGGAATACAAGGGCAGGAAGCTTCGGCTGGGCGAAGGGGATATCCTGGTTATTGAAGGAATCCACGGGCTGAATGACGGGCTTTCCTATACGCTGCCAAAGGAAAGCAAGTTTAAGATCTTTATCAGCGCGCTGACGCAGATTAACATTGATGAGCATAATTATTTCCCGACAACAGACGCGCGTCTGATACGGCGGATTGTAAGGGATGCGAGGACGCGCAATACCACGGCGCAGGATACGATTGCAATGTGGAATTCCGTCCGGCGCGGAGAAGAAAAATACATATTCCCGTTCCAGGACAGCGCGGATATGATGTTTAATTCGGGATTGGTGTATGAGCTTTCCGTGCTGAAGGCATACGCGGAACCGCTGCTGTTCCATATTGAAAAGAGCGCGCCGGAATATATGGAAGCAAAACGGCTTTTAAAATTTCTGGATTATTTTCTTCCTATGCCGGGCGAAGATATCGGCAGGAACTCAATTTTAAGGGAGTTTATCGGAGGAAGCGCGTTTTTGGTATAGGCCATCGTATTTGGGCAAAACTTTTTTGGGATAAGTAGAGTAAATGATCGCGGCCGCAGTCAGAGTACTGCGGGTGAGGAAAGTCCGGGCTTCACAGGGCAGGATGCCGGATAACGTCCGGTGGA
>CAMSEJ010000026.1 GCA_947057405.1 uncultured Roseburia sp. | reverse complement strand
ACAGAAAGCACCTGGTTTCCCGGCAGCATTTCAATTGCTCCCGTATACTTTGCAGACTGCGCGCCCGGATCGCTTCCGTCCCAGGTATAATACGCCGTACACCCTTCCGGAACCGAAACCGTAATCTGCTGCGGCTCGTTATACGTTCCCCCGCCCGGAGACACCGAAGGCATATCCGGCATTTCAAACCGAAGCGTATAAGACGCTTTTGCCACCTTGCTGCAAATTCCCTTCCGGTTGCGTGCAACGGCAAAAAACACTGTCGTCCCTTCCTCTTCCAAATTAATCCCGCCCCGGTAAACCGTTCCGGAGCATCCCGGGTCTTCCCCGTCCGTCGTATACAAAATCTCGCATTCCGGCTCCGCCTGCATTGTAATCGTAAGTTCTTCCCCGTATACTCCCGGTTCCACGCCAAATGCCGGCGTATCCACCAGGTAATCGCCGAACAAAAGCGGCAGAGCTTCCCCGTTTACCTTCCCGCTCAGTTCTAAAATCTTATCATACTCCCTGTTCCCGTCATATATGTCAATCAGCATCCGAAGCGCTTCTTCATCCGCCCCGCCCGCGTCCGCCAGTTCCTCCAGCAGTAAAACGGCCTCTGTTTCTTCCTCCTGCTCCAGATAAATCGAAGCCAGCCGTTTACTTGCCGCCGGATCTGCGGCGCGCAGCGAAAGCGCGCGCAAAAAATACGCCGCGGCGCCGTTATAATCGCCTTCTTCTAATAATTGTTCCGCTTTTTTAAACTGATACTCATAACTCCCCATACGAAATTCCTGCGCTTTTTGATACACAAAAAACGTAACCAGAAAAACCGTTATCAATACGGCCGCGCCAATCCCTGCGGCAATCCTCTTTTTCTTTTTTGCCTTCTTCTTCCGATCCAGTTCAGGGGCAGCGTCTTTTTTGCTGCCCCTTGCCTCTTTCTGGATAATATCACCCAGCATATCTTCATCCAGCAGGTTATAATCCGGGACAAGCTGCACTGCGTTCCCGCAGACGCTGCAGTACACATTTCCCGGTTTTAACTCCGCCCCGCATTTTTCACATTTCATGCTGCTTTACTCCCGTTATTTCGTCATGGCTTCCACACAGTTATGCATCAGCATGGCGATTGTCATCGGCCCGACGCCGCCCGGTACCGGCGTAATCATAGAAGCAATTGGTTCCGCTTCATCGTACTTTACGTCGCCGGAAAGCTTATTATTTTCGTCTCTGTGGATTCCGACATCGATCACCACCGCGCCGGGCTTAATGTAATCTCCCGTAATAAACTCCCGTTTGCCAATCGCTACAATCAATATATCGGCATTCCTGCAAATCTCCTTTAAATTTTTGGTGTGGGAATGCGCAACCGTAACCGTTGCATGTTCCCGGAGCATCAAAAGCGCCATCGGCTTGCCTACGATATTGCTTCTTCCCACAATGACGCAGTTTGCGCCGTCCATCTTTACCTTCGACCGGCGTAAAAGCTCAATAATCCCCGCGGGCGTACACGAAACAAACCCGGGCTGCCCAATCGTAAGCGAACCGACGCTTTCGGGATGAAACCCGTCCACGTCCTTGGCCGGAGAAATCGCATTGATAATCGTCTTTTCCTCAATATGCGCCGGGACGGGAAGCTGCACCAAAATCCCATGCACCGCATCATCCGCATTCAGCCTGCCAATCAAATCCAGCAATTCTTTCTGTGTCGTCTCTTCCGGCAGTTCATACGCCTGTGAGCGGATACCGATATACTCGCACGCTTTCTTCTTATTGCGCACATAAACGCTTGACGCCGGATCCGCTCCCACCTGGATCACAGCCAATGTACCTTCCACTCCCGCCAGCTTTAACTGTGCCGTCTGTTCCTTTAATTCTTCCTTAATTTCTGCCGAGATCTTTTTTCCGTCAATAATTTTAGCCATATATCCTCCTGATTGCATTCTGTTTTGTATGTTTTTCTGTTTAGTACTGGTACCCCGTTTCTTGGACAACATTGAACCGAATATCACATATATTTAACAATAATTTGTAATCCCTCCTTCTTGTGAAAACTCTATGATTAAATGGGCATTATTGCGGATAAGCTTTTTAAAATATTCCATTTCCGCATCCGTATAAGCAACTATATCTTCCCACCGGTATTCCGGCAGCCAGCAAGTAGCATGGCGAAAGCATACTTTCTCATCCGGTGTTTCAATATATACTTTTACGCTTCCGTCCGGCTTTCGTTCCGAGTGTGTTATCTCGGTATCGTCGTTTAGCGTCATATATGGATACATCATACAAATAACCTTCCTTCCCTTAAAACAGCCCCGTAATCTTCCCCGCTTCATCCACATCAATTGCATTCGCCGCCGGAACCTTCGGCAGCCCGGGCATGGTCATAATCGCCCCCAAAACTGCCACCACAAATCCGGCTCCCGCCGAAACATAGGCTTCCCGCACATTTACCGTAAACCCTTTTGGCCTTCCCAGCTTCTTCGGATCGTCCGACAGCGAATACTGCGTCTTCGCCACGCAAACCGGGAAATCACCCATGCCAAGCTCCGTAATCCGCGCCAGTTCCTTTTCGGCCGCCGGGCTGTACGTTATCCCGTCTGCGCCGTAAATTTCTTGTGCAATCCGCGCAATCTTCTCCTTTAATCCGAGTTCATCCGGATAAAGCGGCTGAAAATGGCTTTCCTGCTCCGAAAGCGTCTTTAATACCTGCTCTGCAAGCGCAATCCCGCCTTCGCCGCCTGATTCCCAGACCTTTGAAAGCGCAAACGCGCAGCCGCGTTCCTTACAGAAGCGTTCCACAAAATCCGTCTCCGCCTTTGTATCCGACACAAACGCATTCAGCGTTACGACAATCGGTACCCCGTACTTCTTAAGGTTTTCAATGTGCTTTTCTAAATTTACAATCCCTTTTTTGAGCGCATCTAAATTTTCGCCGGAAAGATCCGTCTTTTGCACGCCCCCGTTGTATTTCAGCGCGCGCACCGTTGCCACCAAAACCACGCAGTCCGGCTTAAGCCCCGCCTTGCGGCATTTGATATCAAAGAACTTCTCCGCGCCCAGATCCGCGCCGAACCCCGCTTCGGTCACTACAATGTCCGCAAGCTTAAGCCCCGCCTTCGTTGCCCTGACGCTGTTGCAGCCGTGGGCAATATTTGCAAACGGGCCGCCGTGCACAATGGCAGGCGTATGCTCCAACGTCTGGATCAGGTTCGGTTTTACGGCCTCTTTTAACAGCGCCGCCATCGCTCCGGCTGCCTTCAAATCGCCCGCCGTTACCGGATCGCCGCCGAACGTATACGCTACGATAATGTTGGAAAGGCGCCGTTTCAAATCCGCTATATCGTCCGCCAGGCAGAGGATCGCCATAATTTCGGACGCGACGGTAATAACAAAATGATCCTCCCGCACCATGCCGTCCGTCTTGCTGCCCATGCCGACCACCACATTGCGCAGCACGCGGTCGTTCATATCCAGGCAGCGCTTAAAGACAACCTGCCGCGGATCGATCTGCAGCGCGTTCCCCTGCTGGATATGGTTGTCAAGCAGCGCGGCAAGCAGGTTGTTTGCCGAGGTAATCGCATGGAAATCCCCGGTAAAATGCAGGTTTAAATCCTCCATCGGAACCACCTGCGCATAGCCGCCGCCCGCCGCGCCGCCCTTGATCCCAAAGCACGGCCCAAGGGAGGGTTCGCGCAGCGCAAGAACCGCCTTTTTGCCGAGCCGCCCCAGCGCCTGCCCCAGTCCGATACTGGTCGTCGTCTTCCCTTCCCCGGCAGGCGTCGGGTTAATCGCCGTAACAAGCACCAGCTTGCCGTCGGGATTGTCCTTTGTGCGTTCCAACAGCCCGTCCGAAAGCTTCGCCTTATACTTCCCGTAAAGCTCCAGATCCTCTTCCGGTATGGAAAGCTTTGCCGCAACCTCCCGGATCGGGTCTAATACCGCCTCCTGCGCAATTTCAATATCTGTTTTCATTCCGCAAACCTCCTCATTTTTCCAATTGTTCAAACTCTTCCGCCGTCATTAAAATTTTCCTTGCCTTCGTCCCTTCCTCCGGCCCTACCAGACCGGCCTCCGCAAGCTGATCCATAATGCGCGCGGCGCGGTTAAAACCGACCTTAAAACGCCGCTGGATCGATCCTATCGATCCCTTTTCGCTTTCAATCAAAAACCTGCCGACCTCATAGAACAGTACGTCCCGGCTGTCGCCTGCATTTGCCCCGTCGGATACCGACACGGAACTGTTTTCGGACTGTTCGACGTGCTCCTGGATTTTGGGATTGTATTCGCCGACGCCGTTCTCTTTTTTGATAAAATCCACTACGGCGGACACTTCATCATCCGAAACAAACGCGCCCTGCACCCGGAGCGGTTTTTGGAAATTCTGCGGGAAAAAGAGCATATCTCCTTTCCCGAGCAGCTTTTCCGCGCCGACCATGTCTAAAATCGTCCTGGAATCCACGCCGCTTGTTACCGCAAACGCCACACGGGACGGCATGTTTGCCTTAATTAACCCGGTAATAACGTTTACCGACGGCCTCTGCGTTGCAATAATCAGATGCAGCCCGGCGGCCCTTGCAAGCTGGGCCAGACGGCAGATCGCCGTTTCCACTTCGTTTGACGCAACCATCATCAAATCCGCAAGCTCGTCTACGATAATTACAATCTGCGGCAGCTTCTGCGGCGGTTCGTCCCCTTCTATGCCGGCAATGGATTCCACCTTGGCATTGTAGCCTTTCAAATCGCGGACGCCGCATTCCGCAAATTTCTGATAACGGTCTTCCATTTCCGCCACCGCCCAGTTTAATGCCCCGGCCGCTTTCTTCGGATCGGTCACAACCGGGATCATAAGATGCGGAATCCCGTTGTAGACGCTTAACTCTACCACCTTCGGATCCACCATAATCAGTTTTACGTCGTCCGGGTGCGCTTTATACAAAATACTCATAATAATCGTATTGATGCAGACTGATTTTCCCGAACCCGTCGCGCCCGCAATCAGAAGATGGGGCATTTTGGCAATGTCCGTTACAATGACCTGTCCTGCGATATCCTTCCCGGCGGCAAACGCAATCTTTGACTGGTTCATCTGAAACTCCGCCGACTCAATCAACTCGCGGAACATAACCGTCACGTTTTCCTTGTTTGGGATTTCAATCCCAATCGCCGCTTTTCCCGGAATCGGCGCTTCCATCCGGATATCCGCAGCCGCCAGGTTCAGCTTGATATCGTCCGTTAAATTAACGATTTTGCTGACCTTGACCCCCATTTCCGGCTGGATTTCATAGCGCGTCACCGAAGGGCCGCTGCTGATGTTTAATATTGTGACATTGACGCCGAAATTTTTCAGCGTCTGCTGCAGCTTGTTTGCGGTTGCCCGCAGATGCGTTTTGGAATCGCCCATGGCCTTTTTGGAACCCTGCTTTAACAGGGAAACCGGCGGGAATACGTACGGTGCGGGATGCTTTTGCGCCATTGCGCCGTCCATTGCCCCCGCGGTTTCGCTCTCCTCGCGTACTTCCGGTTTTCCTCTTCCGGCCGCTTTTGCAGGCGTATTTTGCGCCGGTTTTACCGGTTCCGGGGGCGCAGTCTTTGGAATGCCCGCCACCTGGCTTACGTCCGAAAGCATCCCTTCTAACAGCTTCGCGTCCTCATATTCATACGTCCCGTCCGCCGTTTTCTTCGGGGAATCGGCCTGCACGGGGATTTCTCCCGGCGTTTCGCTCTCTCCTGTCAGCACGTCTCCCATAAAAATCTCCGGCAGTTCTTCCGCGCCAACCGGGCGGACCGGAATATGCTCCGTTTTCTGTACTTCGGGCAAATCAGCCAAAGCTTCCGGCAGAATTTCGCAAATCTCATCCCCGGCAGGCTTTTTACCGCCCTTCTTTTTGCCGGAGGGCATTTCTTTAATCAGCGTATCAAACGAAACTCCTTTTGCCTTTTTATCTACGCGGCGCGCGGCGCGTTTCTGCTCCCTTCTCTGCTGGTTATCATGATAGCGGCGCACATCCTCCTTCGCCGTTTCATACACCTTCTGCCCGCCCCGCTTCATTCCGCGGAACAGCGAACGCTCCGTCAGCAATACCATGGAAATAATCATAGCCGCAACCGCAATGACAAACGATCCGAACATCCCGAAATTCGGTACGCACAGCCAGACAAACAGTGCGCCCAGCACGCCGCCGCCCTTTTTATATACGGAAGAATATGTATACGCCGTTTTGAGAACCTGTGCCGATATCCTTCCTTTATCCTGTACAACTAACTGCAAAAACATACAAAACGCACAAAACAGCAGGATGCCCGCCGCAAATTTCAAAACGGCAAAATGGTTGTTCTGATTGGAAATCAGAAAACAGGATCCGACAAATAATACAATCGGAAACACATACGCCATCAAACCAAACAGCCCGAAAATCAGCTTGCTTGCAAAACTCCCCACATTGCCGCCAATCCCGAAATTGCTGACAAACAGCAGAATGGAAACCGCCAGCAAAATCCACAGCACTACCTCCCCTTCAAAAGCCAGCCCCTGTGTCTTAGCCGCCCTGTTCCTCCGGGAACCCCTTTTTACCCTCCCCTTGTTTTTCGCATTTTTCCTAGCAGCAGCCATAAATTCCTCCAAATTTCCGTTTTCTTTTTACAGCGTATAGAAATACCCGCCGATCGACACCAGGCCCACAAGCAGGCAGTACACCGCAAAAATAATAAATTTCTTATTGCGCACCACGACCAGCATGGTCTTGATGCAGATATATCCCACAACCGCCGCAAACAAAACACCCGCCGCATAACAGCCGAGATCCGCCATTGTAACCTCAATTTGCTTGAAATCCGTAAGCTCAAGCACCACCGCCCCCAAAACGGCCGGAATTGACATGATAAACGAATATTTCACGGCAAACTTGCGGTTAAATCCGCTTAACAGGCAGGCGGTAATCGTCGTCCCGGAGCGGGAAAGCCCCGGAAGCGTCGCATACCCCTGGCAGATCCCGATAAAAAACGCATTGGAATACGTCACCTGCCTCGGCGTCTTTCCCCCGTCCGCCACCCGGTCCGACAAAAACAGCAAAACGGCCGTAAGCACCAGGCAGATCCCCGGCACAAGCAGGATGCCCGAGGCCGCTTCCACTACATCCGCCGCCATATATCCAATCACCCCGGTCGGTATGGTCGATACAATCACCAGCATCACAAACTTCCGATAGCTGTTATTCACTAACTTATAATAAGGCTCGTCCCTCCTAAAAAAAACATTCCCGAAAAAAATCCGTACATCGCGGAAAAAATCCCCCAATATAGCAAATGCCTCGCGCACCATACGAAAAATGTCCCGGTAAAACGCAACAAAAATTGCAATCAATGTCCCCAGATGCAACAGTACGTCAAACAGCATTCCCGTATCCGCCTCTACGTCAAACAAAATCTTAAATAACGCCAGATGCCCGGAACTGCTGACAGGCAGAAACTCTGTTACACCTTGTATGACTCCCATAAGTATCGCTTCCAGTAATGACATATGTGCCCTCCTCGATGGTTCCTTATCTATATTTTCTCACAGTTTACCATATTTTAGGACAAATGTCATTAAGGAAGTAGAAAAAAGACGCGATCGTCCGCAATGCAAGTTTCGGTCATAATATTTTAAAGGAACGATTAGAATATAACAGAGAATTGAAAAACCATACGGAGGTTTTATGATGCAACCCTTCCTATCCCTTTTCTTAAGCTTCCATCTGCTTCTGGGAGCCGTTTTTACCCCTTATACACATCCTATGGGCAGCCATCTTCTGCCTGCCGGCACACAAAGCCGGCACGCGCGTGCAGCCTCTGCCGTCCTGCCCACCGAAGAACGGACTGCCGGCGAAGAAAACGGCCCGGCTCCTTCCTCCGAAACGCCGGATCAGGCGCTGTCCTCCTCTGTTACCGCTCCAAGCGCCGTTTTGATGGAAATGTCCACCGGAGCCGTTGTATTTGAAAAAGATCCGCACGCAATCCGGCATCCGGCGAGCATTACCAAGATTATGACGCTGATTTTGATTTTTGAAGCAATCAAAAAAGGGCAGATTCATCTGGACGATACCGTAACCGTATCCGAACACGCTTCCGGTATGGGCGGATCACAGGTATTTCTGGAAACCGGGGAAACGCAGACGGTGGAAACACTGATTAAATGCATCAGCATTGCAAGTGCAAATGACGCCTGTGTGGCATTTGTATATAGTAGACATTATACGCCGTATGGATTTTGAAATTTGTAATAAATTGTAATGGAACCGTCACCGGCCACCTCTATTTTATCAATCAATTCCAATACCACATCCCTTGTCAGCTCCGTGATATTTATGTAATCCTTAAATGCTCCCACCCATTTGTCATACCGGGTATTTAATTCCTGCCGCAAATCGGTTTGACCGTCTATCCGGCTCTGCAAATCCTGCAGTTCCCGGATTTCGTTTTCAAATTCAGAAACATATTGTTTATATTCTTTTACGGAAATCAAATCTTCCATGTAGCTTTCGTATGTTTTTCGTCTGTATTTTTTCATCTTATCCACGCGTTTTCGGATCTGCTCCGACTGCAGAGCATAAAATTCCCTGCTTTCGCTGTATGCCTTTATGTTCTGCAGTTCGTCCAGATCTTCTGCTTTTAAAATCTTTTTCGCTTCACTTTTTACAGACAACAACACGGCCTCTTCCAGAGCGTCTTTCTCTATGCTGTGGCTGATGCAGAACCGTTTTCCCTGCGTCTTATAGGTTTTACAGATATAGCCGGTAAATCCTCTGCTGCCATGCCTCGCATATTTCCTTGCCATAGCATGTTTACAGTCTTCGCAAAAAAGAAGCCCTGAAAAAATCCCGTTTTCTTCTGTGGAGCTTACGGAGCGGGTTCGTGTTTTCTGTAATTTCTGCACCATTTCAAACAGCTCCGGCTCAATAATCGGAGCATGGGTATTTTTTACCATGATCCACTTTTCTTTTGGAAGCCGTACCTTTTTCTTATCTTTATACGATAATGTGTTGACCTTATTCTGGATTAAATGGCCTGTATAGGTTTCGTTATTTAATATCGTATGGATTGTCTGATAGGACCACGTTTTTGTCGTTTCCAATGCCCTGGAATTGTGATACGGTTCGCCCAGAACGTTTTGTTTATAGAGGGTCGGGATTAAAATCCCCTCGGAAGACAGAATCGAACCTATCTTTGCTTTTCCGTTCCCCGCCAAATATAATTTGTAAATTCTTTGGACCACCTTTGCAGCATATTCATCTACCACTAAATGATTGTGATTTTGGGGATCTTTTCTGTAACCATAGGGACACGAAGAACCCAAAAACTGGCCGTCCCTCATTTTTGCCTGAAATGAACTGCGAATGTTTTTTGATAAATCCTCGCAATACCACTCATTCACAAGCCCGTTGATTTGCCTGCTTTTCTTATTATCTTCATTATTTGTATCCACTCCGTCCACTACGCCGATAAAACGGATGCCTAAATTGGGCAAATCGTGATGGAGGTATTTTTCAATATGCTCCATATTTCTGGAAAAACGGGATTGGGTTTTTGCAATGATAATATCAAATTCATCCAGCTTAGCTTCCGTCATCATTTTTTCAAACTCCGGCCTGTTATCATATAAACCGCTTTCGTCGTCATCAGAATAGACTTTTACAATTTTAAAATGATGTGCCAGAGCATAATCCGTTAACAGCAGCCTCTGATTTTTTATGCTTGCGCTGTCATCTCCTGCGCTGAGCTTATCGGCATCTTCTTTGCTCAATCTGAGATATAATACAGCACGATTTCCTTTCATATCGTTCGCTCCAATCGTATTGATGATACATCATTTGTACGCTTTCTGATTACATTTTTCATACAATCCACTAATTTTTTATCTCCGTAAACCACTTTTACTTTGATTTTTTTTGTACGTTCGTTCAAATCGGAACCTCTTTGTCCGGATCTTTCTTTCATTTTATTCTTCAGACTGCGGGCTTATTCAACAATTGCATATTTTTCAATATAAGAAAGGCACTGCAAGAACAACTCTCACAGTGCCAAAGCATAACTCTCTTATTTTCACTTCTGATTCGTATTTCAGACGGTTAGTCTAACAAGCGCACAACACAAACCGGGCTGCGGTAGTAAGCGTTTGAAATCTTAATCCCGGTCCTTGCCGAGCTTGCATGCACAATCTGGCCATTGCCGATATAAATCGCGACATGGCTGATCCTGCCGCCGCCGTAAAAGAACAGATCTCCCGGCTGCGCTTCACTTGCGCTGATCCTCCTGCCGCAGTTTGCCTGCGCGGCAGACGAATGCGGTAAATAAATCCCATATTTTGCAAAGATTGACAACGTGAACCCGGAACAGTCGGCACCATGGGTCAGGCTTGTACCGCCCCATACATACGGATTCCCGACAAACTGACATGCATAAGCCACCAAATCCACCTTTACATCCGATACGCCCTGTCCATAGCGCACCTCTGTCATCGTCATCGCCTTCGTCAGCTCATTCGACACATTCACATAGTCTGCACTGACGTAGCCTTCCTCACTGTCCACGCTGACCTTTAACCAGTCTCCCTGGTCCTCAATAACCTCGACCTCTTCTCCTTCCGGCATCAAAGCCAGTATCTCACACTCCGTATTCGGCTGTTCCCTGACACGCAGTGTCTGTGTCGTACAAGTTGCAATGGTAGAGCTGACACCCGGCGCATAATCCTCTGCTTCTTTTCCGGTCATTAAAAATTCCGATTTGACATAACCGGTTACTTCCCCGGACTGTATCTGAGACCATTCGCCTTCCGTGCCGAGAATCTCACATCCGGCATCCCGCGGCAGCTTTCCGACCAGTTCCGCTTCCTCGCTGGCCTGTTCTCTGACATTTAAATTGCTCTCAACCTGGGCAATCCCAAGATTTGTATATCCGCACGTTTCATCCTGCATCCCTGCTGCAGTCATCGTTTTTTCCCCTGTAGAAATCGTTGCTTTTGCCATAGATAAATCAATACATGCTCCCAGAGCCGAAATGACACCTGCATTTGCACTGGATTCCCTCTCATGCACTTTTTCTGCAGCCTGCTCCGATACGCCCGCGGTTACCCCTGCCGTTGCTGCAAATACCGGCAACGACATCGCTGCAGTGCATGCTCCAACCGTAATAAAACTAATCCATCTCTTCTTCTTGGATTTCATAAATTCCTCCTAAGATTCTATCTTCTCTCCAGTAAATACAGTAAATAATTTCCTGTAAAAAGTATAGCAAGTGTACTTCATATTGTCAACCTAAAATGTAATAAATATGTAATAATATGTAACAGTTCGGCCTGCAAAAGCCCGATCCGTCTCCTTAACGTTTCTTCAGATAATAAAACCCATATCCCGGCACCTTCACATCCTTCGCCCGCATCGGTTGGCCGGACACCAGATCCAGATACTCGCCGTCCTCTGCTTCAATCCACGCCGTCTTTTCCGTTTCGCTGAAATTAAACAGTGCAACCAGCTTTTCTTTACCGAAGCAGCGCTCCACACAGAGCACCGATCTGTCCCAGGTCTCTGCCGTATGCACCGATGCATCCGATCCAAATACCTTTTCGCGCCTGCGAATCTCTTCAAGCTGTCCCAGCCTGTCAAACAGCCTTCCCTGTACACTGTTTTTATCCGAAATCCGTGCCGTCAAATCCCAGTCCAGCGCACCGCGGTGGAGATATCTCGAATCTCCTGCTTTATCCGGATCCTCTTTATAGCTGTAATCGTTTACCTGCCCGATTTCATCTCCGCTGTAAAGCACAGGGATGCCGGACTGTACAAACATATAGGCATGGAGCATGACATCCAGCCGGATTGCCCGTTCCATTGCCGCATCGTCCTGCTCAAATCCTGCTTTTTCAATTCCGCACATAGAAGCCGTCGTCCCGCAGAACCGGGCGTCCCCGGTGATCGGATCCGCATTGTAAAGTTCTCCGCGGCTATTGCTCTCCCCCGCATATCCCTGGAAATAATCATTCAGATACTTTTTATGAGCGCGCTCTTCCATGCCGTTTTGGGCAAGCGTCCCGTAATCCAAGCCCCAGCCGATATCGTCGTGGCAGCGCAGATAATTCAAAAACAGATATTCCCGGGGCAGGTTAAATACCGTATCCAGCTGTTTTTTTAAGAGACTGACGTCCCTGGTCGCAACCGTATGCCAGGTTGTTGCCATCGTCGTCACATTATAAAGCATATGGCACTCCGGTTTTTCCACGGTGCCGAAATACGGCGTTACCTTCTCCGGTTCCATAACCACCTCGCCGAGCAACAAAATACCCGGACAGACAATTTCACTGATGATTCGCATCAGGCGCACAATCGTATGCACCTGCGGCAGATTCCGGCACTGCGTATTTAACTCCTTCCAAATATACGGAACCGCGTCAATCCGGATGACGTCAATCCCGCGGTTTGCCAGATACAGGAAATTGTACATCATTTCATTGAATACCCGCGGATTTTTATAGTTCAAATCCCACTGATACGGATAAAACGATGTCATAACAAAATGCTTCTGTTCCGGCAGCCAGGTAAAATTACCCGGCGCAGTCGTCGGAAACACCTGCGGCACAGTATTTTCGTACAAGGACGGGATATAGGAATTTTCAAAGAAAAAATAACGGCTCATGTATTCCCCGTCCCCCTCGCGCGCTTTTACCGCCCACTCGTGATCCTCCGACGTATGGTTCATCACAAAATCCATGCAGACACGGATGCCCTTTTCATGACAGGCCGCCGTCAGACCTTCCAAATCCTCCATCGTACCGAGCTTTTTCTGCACCTTCCGGAAATCTGATACCGCATATCCGCCGTCCGAACGTCCTTTGGGTGTTTCTAAAAACGGCATCAAATGAATATAATTAACCCTGCACTGTTCCAGATAGGAAAGCTTTTCCTTTACGCCGTTTAAAGTGCCCGCAAAATTATCAATGTATAACATCATCCCCAGCATATCATTCTGCTTATACCACCCCGGATCCGCTTCCCGTTTGCGATCCGACTCCTTTAACGCAGCGCTTCTTTCCCGGTAAAACTGCCCCAGTCTGTCGCACAGCTCCGCAAACATGGATCCGTTATCATAAAGCTCCATATAAAGCCAGCGCAGTTCGTCGTGGTATGCTTCAAAACGCCTTGCAAATTCCCCGGTATCCTCCGCTGCCACAGCCTGAATGATTCCCTCTTTAATTACTTCTTTTTTCTTTTTCTTCTTTTTACCCATTTCTGATCCCTCCTGGCACAGATGCCCTTTCCTAGAGCAAACAATATATCTATAAATCATTCCGGTATAATGTCGACACAAAAAGCTGCGGCAAAGAGCCGCACCCATTCGGATTTGAAAAGCAAAAACCACCTATCGTACAGGTCTGCCAAAACCGCAGTCAGCCAGAGGACAGGGGATGCGGCATTCGCATTGTAACA
>CAMSEJ010000025.1 GCA_947057405.1 uncultured Roseburia sp. | reverse complement strand
GATCATGCCATGTGACTGGAGTTCAGACGTGTGCTCTTCCGATCTAAGCTCTGCATAATCGCCCATCGGGTATGTATTGTACAGCACCGCGCTTGCCACAATTTCACGCTCTAAGTGCGTAAGCCCGATAATTTCCGATTCCATAATAATGTTATACGCACATTCTGCCCCGTGCGCAATGCTGACATACTTTCCGCAGTCGTGCAGGATTGCCGCCGTCTGCAAAAGCAGTCGTTCCCGTTTTCCCATCCCGTGCACCTTTTTCATCGCGTCAAATACAAGCGCGGACATTTCCACGAGCGCGTCAATATGCGGGGAAAAGCCCTCGTAACGGTCCGAAAGCTGCCTGGCCGCCGAAATGACGTCTTCGTCAAAATCGTGCAGCGGCTTTAATATTTTGTGGCGTTCGGCATAATCATACGCCATGCCGTCGCTGACATTGACGCCCGGCGCCCAGATTTCCTCCGCGTCAAGCTCTTCCGCAATCCGGGTATAAAGGACGATATACGGCACTAAAAGCGGATCGTTTTCATGCAAAAGCTCCAGTTCCGCCGAAATCTGGTCGATGTTTTTGCGGTAAAATTTGCGCATGGAACGGACAAATTTCTCCACCGTCGCAAGCTGGCTGCCTTTTTTGTCCGTTTTCTTCATCAAATCCGTCACGTATTCGCCCATAAAAATAATATATTTGATCTTCGTGTCTTTTAAATACAGCGACTTAAACACTTCCAAATCCTTATTTACCAGTTCTTCAATCGGGATTTCGTAGTGGGCGACCGCGTTCTGGATGGAGGAAAGCTGCTCCCGCAAACGCATAATGCCTAACACCATATGCTGCGACGAAAGCACCCGCCCGCCGGAAAAAACCGTCACCTGCAGGTTGCCGCCGCCCACGTCGACAACGGCCGCGCCCTGCTTCGTCATTTCGTCAAACTCCGGCCGAAACGCCACGGCCTTATAGCCGATAAAACGGTGCTCCGAATTGCTCGGCACCTTGATGCGGATTCCGGTGCGGATAAAAAGCTGATCCAATACGAACAGTTCGTTTTTGATATCGCGGAACACGCCGCCCGCATAGGCTTCGTACGCGTCCACCCGGTACCCTTCCATAATTTTTTTATATTCTAACAGCAGGTTCCCCAGTTCGTCCATTAATTCATAGCCGATATTTCCCTTCTGGTAGCAGTCTTTGCCGATTTCGACCCTTGCCCGCACATGGTCAATTTCGCGGATCGCCTTTTTGGGTGAAATTTCAAAAATTTTCAGGCTCACCTCGTAAGAGCCGATGTAAATCGCGGCAAATGTCGTGATTTTCATGGTAAATCCCCCCTTTTCTTCTATTTTCCCAATAAATAATTGATAAACTGCTGCGCCGAACGTCCCGAACGCCCGCCGTGGCCCAACTCCCATTTGTTTGCTTCCAAAAGCAGTTCCTTCTCTTCCATTGCAATCCCGTTCTGCGCCGCAAGCGTAGTGACAATCCGCTCAAATTCCTTCTTGTCCGGCGCGCCGAAATAAATCTGTACGCCGAACCGCGCCGCCAGGGAAAGCTTCTCCTGCACCGTATCGTTGTTGTGCAGATCGTCGTCAAGCTGCGCCTTGTCCGAAAACTTTTCGCGGATTAAGTGCCTGCGGTTTGACGTCGCGTAAATCAGCACGTTTTCCGGCTTTTTCTCAAGCCCGCCTTCAATTACGGCTTTTAAGTATTTATATTCGACCTCAAAGTCCTCGAAGGAAAGGTCGTCCATATAGATAATAAACTTGTAATTGCGGTTTTTGATCTGAGCAATGACCGCATGCAGATCCTCAAACTGATGCTTGTACACCTCGATCATGCGCAGCCCGTCCGCATAGTACCGGTTGGCGATTGCTTTGATGCTTGTGGATTTGCCGGTCCCCGCGTCCCCAAACAGCAGGCAGTTGTTTGCCTGCCTTCCCCTGACAAACGCTTCGGTATTGGCAGTCAGCTTTTGCTTGGCTGTTTCGTACCCGACCAGATCGTCTAACGTCACATGGGCGATGTTGGTCACCGGGACGATCTGCACGCCTTTTTTTGTATGCTCCACCCGAAACGCTTTGTGAAGCCCCAGCTTGCCCACGCCAAAATCCCGGTAAAACGCAGTGACGGCGCGGCCAAATTCCCGTGCGTCCGAAGCGGCGTTTAACTGCGCTGCAAGTTCCAAAATCCGGTCGCGGATCCGGACGTGGAATAGCTTCCGTTCGCCGTTTTGTCCGGACGCCGCCTGATAGTCTGTAAGGAACGCGGCGCCTGTTATGCCTATGCTTTGTTCCAGCACGGAAAAATCGAAGTCAAACAGTTTTTTTAGAATGGCAAAATCATGCAGGGCAATCCGGCTTACCGTCCCGTCTGCCTCCCCGCGAATTTCACATGCCCTGCTGTACGCGTTTTCGTTGTTTACCAGAAGATAGGCCAGAAACGTGTGCCAGAGGCTGCCGGAAAATCCGTGGCTTTCCGCCAGCTCGACCAACTCCTGCAGGCTGCCGCAGTACCGTGCAATCGCGTCGTCTTTGTGCAAATCGCTGTCGCTGTGGTGCTCAATCAGCCATGCCAGATTGAAAAATATACGGTTTCCGGTGAAATCCCTGTATAAAATGAGTTCATTTATGCTGCACATGCTGTTACTCCTTTGCCGGTTTTATTGTGGTTTTATCATATAACAATTTGGGTTAAAGTGCAAGACGGGCGCTTCATTTCGCGAAGGTCAGCGCAATCCGGAAAACAAAATCCCCCGATTCCCTTCCCAACAGGAAACCAGGGGGCATTTCATCCCGCTTTGCCGACAGTCTCCTACCATCGGTTTTTCACTTTATTCTGCAGCTCAAACAAGCGGTTCATCGCTTCCATCGGCGTTAAACTGTTCAGATCAATTTCCCGGATCTCCGCAATAATATCATCATCCTTTATCGTATCAAACAAAGACATCTGCGCCAGATCCACCTCGTCCGGCGCGCTCCGCTTCTTCTTTGCCGCCGTATGTACCTTTATATTCTTTGCAATCCCGGAAATATCATTCGCGCTCAGTTCCTCCACAATCTCCTTGGCGCGCGAAAGCACCGAATCCGGCAGCCCCGCCAGTTTCGCCACCTGGATTCCATAGCTTTGATCCGCACCGCCCGGGACAATCTTGCGCAGAAATACGATATCGTCGCCCTTTTCCTTGACGGCAATGCAGTAATTGTTCACATTGTCAAGCTTTCCCTCCAGCTCCGTCAGTTCATGGTAGTGCGTGGCAAACAGCGTCTTTGCGCCAAGAAGCTTTGGATTGCTGATATGCTCCACCACCGCCCACGCAATACTGAGCCCGTCAAACGTACTGGTTCCGCGTCCGATTTCATCCAGCACCAGCAGCGAATCCTGCGTGGCATTGCGTAAAATATTGGCAACCTCCGTCATTTCCACCATAAACGTGCTCTGCCCGCTCGCCAGATCATCCGACGCCCCGACCCTGGTAAAAATCCGGTCTACCACGCCGATATTGGCAAAATCCGCCGGGACAAAGCTTCCAATCTGCGCCATCAAAACAATCAGCGCCGTCTGCCGCATATACGTGGATTTGCCCGCCATATTCGGCCCCGTAATAATGGAAATCCGCTGCTTATTGCTGTCCAGATACGTATCGTTGCTGATAAACAGATCATTCTTTATCATATTTTCCACAACCGGATGACGTCCGCCTTTGATATCGATCACGCCTTTGCGGTTTAACTTTGGTCTGCAGTAACGGTTCTCCTGTGCCACGTGTGCAAACGAAACAAATACATCCAGCTTCGCAACCGCCTTTGCCGTCTTTTGGATGCGCGCAACCTCAGCCCCGACCGTCTCACGGATACCGCGGAACAGCTCGTACTCCAGGCCCGTCAGCTTATCCTCCGCTCCTAAGATCACATCCTCCAGTTCCTTTAATTCCGGCGTAATAAAGCGTTCCGCATTCGCAAGCGTCTGCTTCCTGGTAAAGTAATCCGGCACCAGATCCTTATACGAATTGGTCACCTCCAGATAATAGCCGAACACCTTGTTATATTTGATTTTCAGGTTTTTAATCCCCGTTTTTTCCCGTTCCTTTGCTTCTAACTGCGCCAGCCACGACTTGCCCTCGGTCTTAGACCTGCGCAGCCTGTCCACCTCTTCGTTATACCCTTCTTTTATAATTCCGCCGTCGTGTGCCAGCACGGGCGCATCGTCAATAATCCCGCTGTCAATCAGGCCGAATAAATCCTTCAGCGGATCCAGTTCCTCCTGAATGGTTTTTAAAAGCGCGCTTTGAAAATCCGTAAGGACTGCTTTTATGGGCGGCAGCATATTAAGGGAATTTTTAAACGCCACCAGATCCTTCGGGCTTGCCGTCTGGTAGGCAATACGGGTCACCAGGCGTTCCAGATCGTAAATCGGGTTTAGGTACTCCCTCAGCTCTTCCCTGGCAATGATCTGCTTTGCCAGCTCTTCCACCGCGTCCAGCCGCGCGCGGATCTCCTGCGGGTCAATCAGCGGCTGCTCGATATAAGACCGCAGAAGACGTGCGCCCATGGCGGTTTTCGTCTTATCAAGCACCCAGAGCAGAGAGCCCCGCTTTGCCTTTTCCCGCAGCGTTTCCACCAGTTCTAAATTGCGCCGGGTAGAACTGTCTATCATCATAAATTTCCCCGTCACATACGGATGAATGGCGGTTATATGGGCCAGGGAATTTTTCTGTGTTTCATACAGGTAACGAAGCAGGGCGCCCGCCGCAATGCTGCCGCAGGCAAAATCGTTTAACCCGATTCCCTCTAAGCTGTGGATATGGAAATGTTCCTTTAACGTACTTATGGCGGCATCGTCAAAATACCAGGCATCCAGCGCGCCGACACAGATGTGCAGGCGGTTTTTAATGTCGTCTAAGTCAATGCCGCTCATAAGAAACGCTTCGTTGCAGACAATTTCCGCCGGGCTGTATTTGTTGATCTCGTCGATCAGCTTACGCCCGGCGTCCGCTTCCGTTACATAATAATCGCCCGTGCTGACATCCGCAATGGAAATGCCGTATTTTTCCGCAAAACAGACGATACACATAATGTAATTGTTTTTGGATTCGTCCAAAGCCTGGCTGTCCGTATTCGTCCCGGGCGTTACGACACGGATCACCTCGCGCTTTACAATCCCCCTTGCGGTTTTGGGATCTTCGACCTGTTCGCAGATGGCAACCTTGTAGCCCTTTTGCACCAGGCGGTTCAAATACCCTTCAACGGCATGGTACGGAACGCCGCACATGGGCGCACGCTCCGCCGCTCCGCAGTTTTTACTGGTCAGGGTAAGTTCCAGCTCTTTGGAAACCGTCTTTGCGTCCTCAAAAAACATTTCGTAAAAATCGCCCAGACGATAGAATAAAATACAGTCCCTGTAGTTCTCTTTTGTAGATAAATATTGCTGCATCATTGGTGTGTATTCGTTCAAATTTGTCTGACCTTCCATTTCTTTCAATTATTCACGGCAGATATTTTATCATAAGGGTAAATAAGATTCAACCGCTTTGCACCGGAATTTTCTTAATTCCCGAATGCGTTTAATACCTGCATGACCTCGTCCTTCGCCTCATTATAGTCATAATCCTTCGCAATTTTTTGCGCCACTTCCCGGGTGGAATACTGATAAATTTTCATTCCCGCCTGATCGCAGAAAACATATGCCGCAAATATAAGCGCCGCAATCAGAAGCCGTATTTTTACAAATGCAAACTCATTTGTCTCATCGGCCTGTTGTTCCGGCGCCTTTTCAAACTCATAGCTTCGCCCCGGCGCATCAAACGACTGCCGGACGCGCTGAATGTATGCCTTCCGTGCCTCTGCCTCTTCTATCCGCATAACCGGTCCTCCTTTTCTTTTTACCATCCTATGAAAAGACCGTCCCATTTTATGCCCAAAACAGCCGTTCCGGCAGCCCGCCGGGACATAAATCCCGCGCTATTTTAACGTTTCACTGTGATTTAATACCAGCGTACTGTACAAAAACAGCACGTCGCAATCCGTAAAATCAACAAACTTTTCCAGCGTATCCGGATGGATATACCGAATGTCCGCCAGCGTGATTTCCGAATAACCGCTGATCAGAAGCGGCGCAATGCCCGAGCCAAACGAATCCCGGAACAAAACCAGCCTCTTTTTACTCGGAGCATCCGGATTTTCCATGGTAATCAGTGACAGCGAGCCGGATAAAAACATCTCATACGGATCCCTGCCCGCGGCGAGCTTCTGATCGTATACCGGGATCTGCCTCTCGTTCTGCCAGTCGTACACCCGACAGCCTTCCGTCGCCTCTGTGGTCAGATAGCAAAGCGTATCCGGTGCAAACGGAAGCGCGGCCTGTCCGTAATATACGCCGTAAAATTCCTGATCCAGCGTATGTTTTTTATAATCCTTTGAAATGGAAGCGCCCATCGCCTGCGAAAGCCGCTCTGCCACATCCGTGATTTTTTCCTGCCGCCAATGGGGATCGGTGAGGTAATAATCATCCGTCTCCAGTAAATCAGAAATCCGAATATATTCCGCAAAATCCGCCTTTTGCGCCATTCGCTTTTCAAGCTTTGCGTAATCCATTGACAGATGCCCGCTCTGCGGCGCTAAAAAACAGTTTTTGTCCGGTATGACCGAAAGATAAACCGGATTGTCCGCCGAAAGATATTTGTCGCAAATCAAACGGAACCGTTCGGCTGCGCGGGAAAGGGATGCTTCCCGAAGCGGGTATTCCATCGCCGCAAGATGCCCGTCTGCCGCATAAATCCCGTTTTCATCCAGCCTGCCAAAAAGCTTTGTCTGAACCAGTGCTTTGACGGTACGAAACGAATCCCGGCGCCAGACGTGATCCGCCGCATAATTCTCAAAATCCGACATAAAGCGCCCGCTGAACCATGTGTCCGCAGAGAGCACAGGCAGGGGAGCAAGCCGGCGGCGTTCGCTGTAGGAAATGTCTTCTTTCGGCAGAAACAGACCGAGCAGACAGCCTGCTGCAAGCAGTACGGTAAAAGTAAGGCAGACAGCCAGGTTTTTCTTATGGTTGTTCATCGGAATACTCCTTTTTCTTTTTGATCTGAGCCGTCAGAACCGGAAATACAAAAACGGATTGAACGACCCGTCTGCCAGATACCCCGTCACAATTCCCAGTACCGCCGCGACAAACACCGGCTCCGCCACAGACAACAAACGGTTCCAGCCCTTTTTTGCCGACCCTTTTTTCAAAAGCCCTGCCGCCGCGGGCGTCGCACCGATCGCTCCCGCTGCCAGAGCCGGCGCAAAGCTCTTAAGATAATACAACGCCTCCGGCGAAGCCGGCGCAATCCCCCCGGCGCCAAACATCCCGAACAGCCTGTGCACCGCTTCCGGCAAATCGCCTGCGCCGAATATCACAAAGCCGACAGTTACAAAAAACAATACGTATACATGCGAAAATACCCTGCTTTTTTCCAGAATCCGAAGCAGCCAAATCTTTTCCGCAATCAGCAGCGCCGCAAACAGCAGTCCCCATACAACAAAATTCCACGCCGCCCCGTGCCACAGTCCGGTCAATGCCCAGACCGCCAAAATATTACATAACTGCCGCGCCCTTCCCACCCGGTTCCCGCCAAGCGGAATATAGACATAATCCCGAAACCAGCTTCCCAGCGAAATATGCCACCGGCGCCAGAATTCCGTAATGCTGGCGGAGCAGTACGGGTAACGGAAGTTTTCCGAAAACCGGAAGCCAAACAGCTCTCCGAGGCCGATTGCCATATCACTGTATCCGGAAAAATCGAAGTAAACCTGCAGGGTAAATCCGACCGCATACAGCCAGCAGGACAGCGCCGACTGCTCTTTTAGAGCCAGGCACACGCTGCAAAGCTCCCCGAACTGGTTTGCAAACAGGATTTTTTTCGCCAGGCCAATTACAAAACGCCGTATCCCGTGCGCCGCCCCGTCCAATGAGTGCTTTCTGTCTGCCAGCTGTCCGGAAATATCCGAATATCTTACAATCGGGCCGGCTACCAGCTGCGGAAACATCGCAATATAAGCAGCCAGGCGGATGATATTGTTCTGCGCCGGTTCCCCGCGGGATACGTCTATGGTATAACTGACCATCTGGAACGTGTAAAAGCTGATTCCGATCGGCAGGGAAACGCGCAGAAGCGGAACCGAAGTCCCCGCTGCGGCATTGAAATTCCCGATAAAAAAATCCGCATATTTAAAATAGAATAAAAAAGAAAGGCTGATGCAGACCGAAAGGACGCAAAAAAGCCTGCCGGCCCATTGCCCCCTGTAACGCTGCACCAGCAGTCCAAAGACATATCCCTGGATAATCGAAAACAGCATGACCCACACATACCCCGGCTCCCCCCAGGCATAGAAAAAAAGGCTGCCGAACAGCAGCGACGTATTTTTAAGTTTTCCCGGAGAGATAACATACAGCGCTGCCATAACAGGCAGAAAATAATACAAAAATGAAATACTGGAAAACAGCATGCTTTCCTCCTTCTGCCGGGCCTATCCCAGCATGACATCCAGCAGCATCATAACCGCAAATCCCACAATAATTCCCATGGTAGCAAAATAAGGATGTACCGTTCTGTTCTTCTGGCATTCCGGAATCAGTTCATGTACCGCAACCAGAATCATTGCCCCGGCGGCAAACGAAAGCGCAAGCGGCAGCAGCGCTTCGATATACACCACCAGCCATGCGCCCAGCACGCCCGCAGCCGGTTCCACCATGCCGGAGGCCTGCCCCAGCAAAAAGCTTTTCTTCCGGGAATACCCTTCCCTGCGCAGCGGAAGGGAAACGGCCGCACCCTCCGGAAAATTCTGCAGCCCAATCCCGATCGCAATCGTAACCGCCCTCATAAAGCGTTCCATGGAATGCGTCCCGTTCTGCAGCGTCCCGAATGCAACGCCGACGGCAAGCCCTTCCGGTATATTATGGACGGTAATCGAAAGAATCAGCATAATAATGCGGTTTAACCGTTCGTCCGGCCCGCCCTGCGTACTGTCCGCCCTGCTTCTGGCATACGTTACGATTTTATCCGAAGCCCACATAAACAGTGCGCCGCACAAAAATCCGGCCGTCACAACCAGATATGCCGGCGCATCCGATGTCTGTTCGGCACGCGCGATGGCCGGCTCAAGCAGCGACCAGAAACTGGCGGCTACCATCACTCCGGCGGCAAAGCCGAGCATCAGGTTTAGCGCTCTGGGGTTGGGGTTTTTAAAAAAGACTACCGTGGCCGCCCCCAGCGCAGTTACGGACCAGGTTCCTGCTGTCGCGACAAACGCCATAAAAATGATTTGATTCATGTTCCGACCTCCCATATACAGTATATTACCGTTTTTAAAGAAGGTGAAACACAAAGCACGCACACCGCCTGCCGCCTTATGCGTTTTTCTTTTTTGCGATATTATACGACAGCTGCATTAAGCTGTCCGAAAGGTGCACATTTTCCACGATTACGTTTTGATCCGCCAGATCCAGATCGACATGTGCAAAGTTCCAAATAGCGGTAATCCCCAGATCGACCAGGCGGTTTGCAACCGCGTCCGCCTGCGATTTCGGCAGGGTCAGAGCCGCAATATCCGCTTTGTACCGGCAGGTAAACGCTTCCAGTTCATCCAGCATATGAATTTCAATCCCCCGGATCTTCCTGCCCTTTAACCTGGGATTCACGTCAAACAGCGCCGCAATCGTAAACCCGAATTTCTCAAAATCCGAGTAATTGGCCAGCGCCTGCCCCAGATTGCCGGCTCCGATAATAATAATGGAATGCATTTCGCATAAACCCAGTATTTTGCCGATTTCTTCATGCAGATGCTTCACATTATAGCCGTACCCCTGCTGCCCGAAGCCTCCGAAATTGTTCAAATCCTGACGGATCTGGGAAGCGGTAACATTCATGCGCGCGCTTAAATCGTTCGATGAAATGCGCTCTGCGCCTGCATCAATTAATTCACCCAAATATCTGTAATATCTTGGCATTCTCCGTATGACTGCCTGCGAAATTTCCTTTTCCAATGCAAATCCCCCTATTCGTCTTCCGCCAGCCCCTCCCATTCTTCATAAAGCCTTTGAAGCTCCTCCGAAAGCTCCGTCAGTTCCCTGTGGAGTTCCGAAAGCCGCCCGGCGTTTGTCGCCACGGTATCCAGGTTCATTTCCTCATTGAGCGCATTCTGGCGCGCTTCCTTTCGTGCAATCTCCTCTTCCGTCCTCTTTAGCGCCGCTTCGCGCCTGCGGAGCCTTGCCTGCTCCTCTTTTTTCTGCTTCCAGTCAAGCTTTGCCGCGCTGTTTTTTTCTTCCGCGGGCGCGCTCCCTTTTGAAGCGGCAATCCCCTGCATCTGCACGTCCCGCTTTTCCAGGTAGTAATCGTAATTCCCGATATAATTCACCACTGTCTGCTCCGTCAGATCCAAAATCCGCGTCGCCGTCCGGTTGATAAAATAGCGGTCATGCGACACAAACAGCACCGTCCCGGTATATCCGTTTAACGCATCCTCTAAAATCTCCTTCGACGTAATGTCCAGATGGTTCGTCGGTTCGTCCAGAATCAAAAAATTCGCTTCCGAAAGCATCAGCTTTGCAAGCGAAACCCGGCCCTTTTCCCCGCCGCTGAGATCGCCGACCCGCTTAAACACATCGTCGTCCTGAAACAAAAACGCCGCCAGGACATTGCGCACCTGCGTATTGGTAAACTGCGGGCGGGCATCGGAAATTTCCTCAAACAGCGTTTTCGTATCGTCGAGTACCTGATGCTCCTGGTCATAATACCCGATGTGTACGTTTGTCCCAAGCGTAATCTTTCCCCGATCAAACGGAATCAATTCATTGATGATTTTTAACATTGTCGTCTTGCCCGTCCCGTTATCCCCGATTAACGCCACGCGTTCCCCGCGCTTTAGTTCAAACGTAATGCCGGAAAACAGATGGTTCGTCCCAAACGACTTTGCCAGCTCTTCCACAAAAAGCACGTCATTGCCGCTAACAAGATCCGGCTCGAAGCGGATTTTCATATCCGTCTGTTCTTCCGCAGGCTTATCCACGCGTTCGATTTTATGAAGCATCTTTTCGCGGCTTTCGGCGCGCCGGATGGATTTTTCCCGGTTAAACGATTTCAGCTTGGCAATCACCTCTTCCTGGTGTTTTATTTCCCGCTGCTGGTTCTGCCATGCCTTAAGCTGCGCCTGGCGCTGCGCCGCCTTTTTCACCGCATAAGCGGAATAGTTCCCCGAAAAAACAGACGCCCTGCCGTGCGACAATTCAATGACCTTCGTTACGATTTTGTCCAGGAAATACCGGTCGTGGCTTACAATTAAAACCGCGCCCTTATAATTTGACAGAAACGTTTCCAGCCAGGCAATCGAAGACATATCCAGATGGTTTGTCGGCTCGTCCAGCACCAAAAGATCCGGCTTTGTCACCAGAAGCTTGCCTAAAAACACCCGGGTTTTCTGCCCGCCGGAGAGTTCCCCAACCGGACGGCAAAACTCCTCCTCCAAAAATCCCAGGCCGCGGATTACGCCCGCCACCTCGCTTCGGTAGGCATAACCGTCCTGCAATTCAAACGCATGGTGCATCCGGTTGTATTTTTCCAGCAGACGCTCGAGTTCTTCCCCTTCCAAAAGCGGCATCTGCTCTTCGAATTCACGCAGCTGCGCCTCCATCTGCACCAGATCCTCCCTGGCCGAAAGCACCTCTTCATAAATGGTCTGCGCGCCGGAAATCTCCTGGTACTGCGCCAGATAGCCGACCGACGTGTTTTTCGCAAAAATCACGGTCCCGTCGTCCGCGGACATTTTCTGCATAATAATTTTAAGCAGCGTAGACTTTCCCGCGCCGTTAATGCCGACAATCGCGGCCTTTTCATTTGCATTTAAATGAAACGAAACCTGTTTTAAAATTTCATCCGTGCCGAACGCCTTTGAGATGTTCTGACAATCTAAAATCATAACATCCCCTCTAATGTTTTACGGATCGCACGGATAAAATCCTGGCTGTTTAACACCGTCGGGTTTTCAATGGATGTAATCAGCGCCAGATCCTTTGTCATGCTTCCGTTTTCAATCGTCTGAATACAGGCCTGTTCCAGTTTGTCCGCAAATGCAAAAAGCGCCTGATTCTGATCGAGTTCCCCGCGCTTGCGCAACGCCCCGGTCCATGCAAAAATCGTCGCCACGGAATTGGTAGACGTCTCTTCCCCTGCCAGATGCTTATAATAATGACGCTGCACTGTTCCGTGCGCCGCCTCGTATTCATAGTATCCCTGCGGGGAAACCAGCACCGACGTCATCATTGCAAGCGAACCGAACGCGGAAGAAACCATATCGCTCATGACGTCCCCGTCGTAATTTTTGCATGCCCAGATATAGCCGCCTTCCGATTTCATTACGCGCGCAACCGCGTCGTCGATTAACGTATAAAAATACGTAATGCCCGCATTTTCAAACGCTTCTTTGTACTCCGCGTCAAAAATTTCCTGGAAAATATCCTTAAACGTATGATCGTATTTTTTGGAGATCGTATCCTTTGTGGCAAACCACAGATCCTGCTTCACATCCAGCGCATACGTAAAGCAGCTTCTCGCAAAGCTTTCAATGGACTGCTCCAGATTATGCTGTCCCTGCACGACGCCTGCCCCGGTAAAATCATGGACAAGCTCTCTTATTTCGCTGCCGTCCGCCGCCGTATAAACCAGTTCCACCCTGCCCGCGCCCGGAATTTTCATTTCAGCCGCCTTGTACACGTCGCCGTATGCGTGCCTTGCAATCGTAATCGGCTTTTGCCAGTTCTTCACGCATGGCTCAATGCCTTTTACAATAATCGGCGCCCGGAATACCGTACCGTCTAACATGGCGCGGATTGTGCCGTTGGGGCTTTTCCACATTTCCTTTAAATGATATTCGTCCATGCGCGCGGCATTGGGCGTAATGGTGGCGCATTTTACCGCCACGCCGTATTTTTTGGTCGCATTGGCGGAATCCGCAGTCACCTGATCGTCCGTTTCATTCCGGTGCTCAAGGCCCAGATCGTAATATTCTGTTTTCAAATCCACAAACGGAAGCAGCAGTTCATCCTTAATCATCGACCATAAAATCCGGGTCATTTCATCCCCGTCCATCTCTACCAGCGGCGTTGTCATTTTGATTTTTTCCATAGCGTTTATCCTCCTGAATATAGGTTATCGGAACGATATCGTAACCAAATCTGTCCATGCGTAATTGTAAACAATCCCGCAGGGTCTGTCAAGAGATTTGCCCTCCGGATACAAGGTTCACCGTTACAGCTGTTACTGTTCACAGTAACGAATCCGGCCTATTTAAAGCTGCCTTACGGCAAGAGGCCGGATTCTGGCCCCATTACTGTATTGGCCTGTGGCCGTGCAGCGCAGTGCACGCTCGCACTACAGCGAACGATAGGGAGTGGATGGCAAAGGGGCCGTCAGTCAGAGGGAAGG
>CAMSEJ010000024.1 GCA_947057405.1 uncultured Roseburia sp. | reverse complement strand
AGCTTTTTACTAATTACTCGATGATAGTAGCCACACGACCAGAACCTACTGTACGACCACCCTCACGGATAGCAAACGTAAGACCCTGCTCCATAGCTACCGGATGAATCAATTCGATTGTCATCTCTACATTATCGCCAGGCATGCACATCTCGGTTCCGCCCGGTAACTGGCAAACGCCTGTTACGTCGGTTGTACGGAAATAGAACTGCGGACGATAGTTGTTAAAGAACGGTGTATGACGGCCACCCTCGTCTTTTGTCAAAACGTAAACCTGAGCCGTAAATTTGCTGTGGCAGGTAACGGTGCCCGGTTTTGCAAGAACCTGTCCGCGGACGATCTGATCACGGTTGATACCACGAAGCAGTGCACCGATGTTATCACCGGCCTGAGCCTCGTCTAACATCTTACGGAACATTTCGATACCGGTTACAACGGTTGTCTGTACTTCTTCTTTTACGCCTAAGATCTCAAGCGGATCGCTTAAGTGCAGTGTTCCTCTTTCTACCCTACCGGTAGCAACCGTACCACGGCCTGTAATTGTAAATACGTCTTCGACCGGCATTAAGAACGGTTTGTCTGTATCACGCTCCGGATCCGGAATATAATCGTCAACGGTTGCCATTAATTCCATAACCTTGTCAGCCCATTCGCCGTTCGGATCTTCAAGGGCCTTTAATGCGGAACCCTGGATGATCGGACAGTCATTGAAGCCGTATTCTTCTAACTGCTCTGTGATTTCCATTTCTACCAGCTCAAGTAATTCCGGATCGTCAACCATATCGCATTTGTTCATGAATACTACGATATAAGGAACGCCTACCTGACGGGACAATAAGATGTGCTCTTTTGTCTGAGCCATAACACCATCTGTAGCTGCTACTACGAGGATCGCGCCGTCCATCTGTGCAGCACCGGTGATCATGTTCTTTACATAATCGGCATGCCCCGGGCAGTCAACGTGTGCGTAATGCCTCTTGTCGGTTTCATACTCAACGTGTGCGGTAGAAATTGTGATACCACGCTCCCTCTCTTCCGGAGCTTTATCAATGTTTTCAAAGTCGGTAGCCGTATTGCCGGCAACTCGTTCGGAAAGTACTTTTGTAATTGCTGCTGTTAACGTTGTTTTACCATGATCTACGTGACCGATGGTACCGATATTACAATGTGGTTTGTTTCTTTCAAATTTAGCCTTTGCCATTTTAAAACGTCCTCCTTAATCTTTTGCCCGCTCGTTTGGGCAATTACTTTGTTCCTGATGTTCCGTGGGCTGACTGCTCGGTTATCTCTGATTATATAAGAGATTCCCACGTTTTTCAAGCTATTTTCAAATTATTTCCTTACTTTTCTTTGGTGTTGAGTACCTTTTCCTGTACATTTTTCGGAACCGGCTCATATTTTTCAAAAAACATGGAATAGTTGCCGCGCCCCTGTGTCCTTGAACGCAAGTCGGTGGAATAACCGAACATTTCTGCAAGCGGCACATACGCGCGTACAATCTTGCCGCCGCCGAGGTCGTCCATACCTTCAATACGTCCGCGGCGGGAGTTGATATCGCCGATTACATCGCCCATATATTCTTCCGGCATGGTTACTTCCACCTTCATGATCGGCTCAAGCAGCGTCGCAGAAGCCTTTTTCATTGCCTCTTTAAATGCCATGGAGCCTGCAATGTGGAATGCCATTTCGGAGGAATCGACTTCATGGTAGGAACCGTCGTATACAACTGCGTGGATTCCGACTACCGGGAAACCGCCGAGTATACCGGCTTTCATTGCTTCTTCGATACCTTCTCCGACTGCCGGGATATATTCCTTCGGAATCGTACCGCCGACCACTTGAGATTCGTATTTGTATAATTCTTCGCCGTTGGCGTCCATCGGCTCGAACCGTACTTTACAGTGTCCGTACTGGCCGCGGCCACCGGACTGTTTTGCATATTTGTATTCCTGATCCACGGATTTGGTAAATGTCTCTTTATAGGCAACCTGAGGTGCACCTACGTTTGCCTCTACCTTGTACTCGCGGAGCAGGCGGTCTACGATAATTTCCAGGTGCAGCTCGCCCATGCCGGCGATAATGGTCTGCCCTGTTTCCTGATCGGTATGCGCACGGAAGGTCGGATCTTCTTCCGCAAGCTTTGCCAGCGCCTCGCCCATCTTGCCCTGCCCGGCCTTTGTCTTCGGCTCGATTGCAAGCTCGATAACCGGCTCCGGGAATTCCATAGACTCTAAGATAACCGGATGCTGATCGTCACAGATGGTATCGCCTGTCGTGGTAAATTTGAATCCGACAGCCGCTGCAATATCTCCGGAGTAAACAATGTCAAGCTCCTGGCGCTTGTTTGCATGCATCTGCAGAATACGCCCGACACGTTCTTTCTTACCTTTTGTTGCATTTAATACATAGGAACCGGATTTCATTGTTCCGGAATATACGCGGAAAAATGCCAGTTTCCCGACAAACGGATCCGCCATAATTTTAAATGCAAGCGCTGAGAACGGTTCTTCGTCTGAAGAATGGCGTTCTACTTCGTTGCCGTCCATATCTGTACCCTTGATGGATGCAATGTCGGTCGGAGCCGGCATAAACTCTAAAACGGCATCTAATAATTTCTGCACACCCCTGTTGCGGTATGCGGAACCGCAGCAAACAGGTACTGCCGTACATTCGCAGGTCCCTTTGCGGAGCGCTTTTTTCATTTCTTCTACGGACGGCTCTTCTCCTTCCAAATACATAAGCGTCAGATCGTCGTCTAATTCGCATATCTTCTCTACCAGCTCGGTACGGTATAATTCGGCGTCGTCTTTCATGTCGTCCGGAATATCAACGATCGAAACGTCTTCGCCTTTATCGTCATTATAAATATACGCTTTCATCTCAAACAGGTCAATGATTCCCTTAAATTCATCTTCCTTGCCGATTGGAAGCTGAAGAATAATTGCATTCTTCCCTAACCTTGTACGGATCTGCTCAACTGCACCGTAAAAATCCGCGCCCAAAATGTCCATTTTGTTAATAAACGCCATTCTTGGTACGTTATAGGTGTCAGCCTGGCGCCATACATTTTCTGACTGAGGCTCTACTCCGCCTTTTGCACAGAAGACGCCGACTGCGCCGTCTAATACACGGAGTGAACGCTCAACCTCAACCGTAAAGTCAACATGCCCGGGCGTATCAATGATGTTGATACGATGCTCCAGTGCATCCTTTTTGGGCTTGCACTGCTCCTGCAGCGTCCAGTGGCATGTCGTGGCAGCCGAAGTGATCGTGATTCCTCGTTCCTGCTCCTGCTCCATCCAGTCCATGGTAGCAGTCCCTTCGTGAGTATCACCAATCTTATAATTAACACCGGTATAAAATAAGATACGCTCTGTCAATGTCGTCTTACCGGCATCAATATGCGCCATAATACCGATGTTCCTGGTTCTCTCTAATGGATATTCTCTTCCAGCCAAAGAATTTCCCTCCTTAAATTTCTGTCAAATAAGCAGTTATGCCACAGACCGGCTAAAATCTGTAATGGGCAAATGCTTTGTTTGCTTCTGCCATTTTGTGCATATCTTCTTTTTTCTTTACAGATGCGCCAGTATTGTTTGCCGCATCCATAATTTCGTTTGCGAGACGGTCTTTCATGGTCTTTTCACCTCTTTTGCGTGAATACGCAGTCAGCCAGCGCAATGCCAGTGCCTGGCGCCTGTCCGGCCTTACTTCGATCGGCACCTGGTATGTCGCACCGCCGATACGCCTTGCCTTTACTTCGAGGACAGGCATCACGTTATTCATACATGATTCAAATACTTCCAGGGCTGGCTTGCCCGTCTTTTCTTCTACTTTGGCAAACGCGCCGTAAACAATTTTCTGTGCAACACCCTTCTTACCGTCTAACATAATGTTATTGATAAGCTTGGTCACCACTTTGTTGTTGTATAACGGGTCTGCCAAAACGTCCCTCTTCTGAGTATGTCCTTTACGTGGCACGGTACTTCCCTCCTTAATCATATTCCTGATAAAATTTCTATGACTTGTTTGATTAATTCAACGGTACTCACATGTATCCTCTAATGTGTTCGTGCGGAAATCTATTGCCCTCCCGGTTTTGCCGCCCGGCACGGATAAGGGCGTCTTCAATTGTGAAGCATAATCCCAACACTAACCTTTAGATCTGTTTGTGATACTATTGCTGCCAGTTCCTATTTCTTGGCGTCTTTCGGCCTCTTGGCGCCATATTTGGAACGGGCCTGTTTGCGGTTCGCAACTCCTGCAGTATCAAGCGTACCCCTGATAACATGGTATCTTGTACCTGGCAGGTCTTTTACCCTGCCGCCTCGGATAAGGACAACGCTATGCTCCTGTAAGTTGTGGCCTTCACCCGGGATATAGCTTGTTACTTCGATCCCGTTTGAAAGACGAACCCTGGCGATCTTCCTTAAAGCGGAATTCGGCTTTTTCGGAGTAGCGGTCTTAACAGCTGTACATACACCCCTTTTCTGCGGTGATGAAGTGTCGGTCGCTTTTTTCTTTAAGGCGTTATATCCTTTTTGAAGGGCCGGCGCTGTAGACTTTTTAACAGATGTCTGACGTCCTTTTCTTACTAACTGGTTAAATGTTGGCATTTGTTTCACCTCCTGTGATATAATTCGTGATTTGTGCAGTTTTATACACGTTAGATAATTATATAAGCCAAAAATCACTTTGTCAAGGCGTTTTTTAGAATATTTTTGGAGGAAAGCGGGCAAAATAGGGAAAACGATTCATAAGGAGGTTTCTATGGAAGACGCGACAAAATGTGCAGATTCAAATTGCCACAGGCAGCATTCGGATGTACGCAAAAAAAATGAAGAAAAACCGCAGGCAGAGGCATTAAGGCAGCAAAGCTTTTATGGGAAGCAGGATAAGGCGGTTCCGGACAACAGTCCGTTTTTTGAGGGGCTTGGCAACCCTCTGAGCAGTAAGGGGAACTGATACAGGGAAAAATTCACAAAGAAGCAATCCGCTCAGCGCCTTTGCCGTCTACCAGTCTCTGCATGCTTTGGGATTTTTTCCGCCGAAGTGACGGATTTTCCCGATAAAGATGAATGCTGCGGATCAGATTATGGATGACGCGGCCGGGATTTTCTCTTACGTCACCCGCATAATCCATGATATTCTGATCCCGGAAAAATTTCACGTTGTCCAGCTGGTTGTCGGCTATTGCATATGAAATAGCCGGTGTGCCGCATGCACATAATTCATACAAGGTAGTTCCGCCGGCGGAAACGGAAACATCTGCCTGATTCATATAGTGCTCAATGTTATTGACGGACCTGTGGATGCGGACAGACTGGAACGGCGCAAATTTTATTTGAAGCTCTTTGTATTTTGTATCATATAAACCGCAGATCACATCAATTCTTTTATATGCTTTTTTATCCAGGGATTCCAACAATCCCGAAAGAAGGCTGCAGGGGTCGGAACCTCCTGACATCAGAAGAAGGTTTTCAGCTGCAGGTCTGATGTATTTGGGCGGACAGTCGGAAAATACTTTTCTTAACGGAGCGTATTGCGGCCCCAGGCATAAGGCAGTATTGGGATACCGGTTTAAATAATCAAACTTCTGCCAGTAACCGGCATAACAGATCAGTGTATTGACGGGATAATCAAAAGCATTGATATCATCTATATAAGCAGTTTCTGTCATCGCGGTCAGCTGACTCAGATAGTGTGCGGTTACCTGATAGCTGTCTATTAAAATTCGTTTTATGTGACGGGATTCAATCAGCTTCCGCAAAACTGGCAGTTCGCTGTCCATTTCATCCCATTTGGTGTTTAATATGATAACAGAATGGCCGTGGTCCTGCACGATTGCTTCTGCCTGCCTGTCCGCAAGAAGAAAAGTAACTTCTTCACCGATGGATTTGGCGGCATCTGCTATGGCAAGACAGCGCATGACATGGCCGGTTGCAATGGTATGATTCATATCTGTTCTGATGTATAACATAACGTATGCCTTTCTGCCTGCATTTTTAAGTTCAAAAATACCCGCTCCGCGTATCATTCTCATACGGTAAATTTTTAATTTGCGATTTGGGTATTTTAAAGTCTGTACGCTTTTTTTATTTTAAAATGGATCTATCTTTACATTTATACAAAGGAGGATTTGATCTTGGAAATTGGACATCGACTGCTCAGCCTTTTGGAGGAAGAGGGCATTACACAAAAGGAATTGGCAAAATCCCTGAATCTTTCTCCATCCACTTTAAACGGCTACATCAAAAACCGCCGTCAACCTGATGCCACTACGCTTATCCGGCTTGTTTCCTATTTTGATACGACAACGGATTACCTTTACGGAATGACATCATTAAAAGAAGCTCCGTCTTCTCCTTACAGTGCGGAAGAACGCCACCTGATAAGTATTTATCGGTCAATCTCGGATGAAAAGAAAGCGCTTTTTATTGAGACAGGAAAAGTGTTTTCCAATTTTGGAAAAAATACATCCATTAACAAACAGGTGCCTGATACAAAGTCGAAAACAGGTACCAAATACCCACCTCAGAAATAAACCGAAATAATCTGTAAAAGACACCCCGCGTTGCGGTTGGGTGTCTTTTTTCTGTAATCTGACCTTTCTTTCAACAAACGGTTTTGGACGCTACCATTCCATCTCCTGCAAAAGAATCCGAACCGCAATTTCCCTTGCTTTTGTACTTGATACGTCTTTACCGTCTGTCTGCCCTAAGTATATGCAAAAAGAAACAGATCTGCCTTCTGCCTCTGCATATCCGGTATACCATGCATCAACGACCTCTCCCTGTGCCTTGCCCATACCTGTTTTTCCGTAAATTGCCACATTTGTTCCGTAGTCTTCCGTTTCCTGCATCACCTGTTTTAATTGATCCTGTGTCTTCTTTGAATATATGGAACCCGTACCGAAAATGCGCTCCATAACCTCTGCTTGTTCTTTCGGTGAAATAGCCAGCGAGGACTCAAGCCAAAACCCGGTTAATGCCCGGTTATTGTTATTTGTATTCAGACGCCCTTCCCAATCGGAAATATCACAGTTCCCATATGACAGCTTATTCAGCTCCTGCTGCATTTTGTCCTGCCCGATCTCATCCGCAAGCTCCCTGAAATACCACACACAGGACGCACGAAAAGCTTCGTAAAAATCAATATCACGATTCCAGGATTCATTCCAGAACGTTTCACCGCTCCATGTCCGAATTGAATGGTCCGGATCAAGGATACCGTGCTCCAAAGCAATCAGGGATGAAATAATTTTAAATGTGGAACAGGGCGATCGTTGTATTGCCGCAAGCTCACGGTTATAAATCATATACTCTCCCGCAGATGCATCATAAATGACGGCAGAACCGTTTAATCCGTCAAAGTATTCTGACCATTGTACATCCCGTTCACTTTGTTTGAACTCTGTTTCCTCCTGCCCTTCATCCCAAAAAACAGCTTCCGTCATCGTTTCTGTCTGCAAAATATCGCTCTCCGATTCCGAATCTGCCTGAACATACACTTCATCCGGTTTTTTTGAACACCCTGATAAAAGAGCCGCACCTGTCAGAACACCGCACACAGCGTTCGCAATCCATTTCTGTATTCTCATTGCTCCTCCTGTCCCTTAACAAATACAACATTTCGTTTCATGAGCAAAAACCTGTAACCGGCCCCTGAGCGTGTTTGAAAACAAGATCGGCCTTAACTTCAAGCCCTCTCCGTTCATTCATTCAGATATTGCACCACTCCCATCATAATTGCCCATGCCACCTTATCCTGATAATCCTCCGTATTCAAAAGCTCCGCCTCCCTGCTGTTGCTTAAAAACCCGCACTCCACAATCACGGTTGGCGTAGGCGTCTTTTTGAGCATATAATAGCTCTCGTTTGCCTTCTCCACCCTGTGATTCTCGGGATCCAGATGTGCAACAAGACTGGCCTGGATTTTCTTTGCAAGCGCTTCTCCTTCTTTTGAATGTCCGTAATAAAACACCTGCGCACCCTTTACATACTCTTCCGGGTAACTGTTCTGATGGATGCTTACAGTAAATACCGGCATGGCTTTTGTAATGATTTCACATCGGTTGTGCATATCCTCGACTTTCATATTCTTTGTGCCCGGCCGATACAAGCCGTCCCCCGTCGCGCGCGTCATCACAACCTCGTACCCCTGGCTTTCCAAAAGCATTTTCAACTTATGTGCAATATTTAAGTTAATGTCTTTTTCCAGGGTGCCGTTGATGCCGATTTTACCGGGATCGTCGCCGCCGTGCCCGGCATCAATCACAATACAGTTTTCATTTACCGTAAGCGCCCCGCTGCTTCCCGCCATAATCGCCGCTTCTTTGTGTGATAAAACGACGACGGAACAAAGTAAGATAATTGCCATCCCAAGCTCGATTTTTTTATTCAAAGCTACACCTTCGCAGAACTCTTACCTTAACTTATGAAGCAACGAATTGTCCTAATTCATATATTTTATAATCGTATCCCATAAGCTGCTGTCCTCTAACCCCAGCTTCCAGAAGGACATCCCGGCAAGCCCGCTGTCCTTTGCCGCGCCCAGCTTTAACTCCATTGACTGTTTATCTTCCAGCCAGATCTTATACGTAACCCCGTCTTTTTCATATTCGGCATAATACTGCCCGTCCTCTTTAGACCAGACAGGCTCAATGCCGTTGACAGACGCCATATTCCATGCTTCCTTCATGCTGACTGCCTGAGAAGACAGCTCATACGGAACATAATCCTCGGCTGCTGCCTCTACATCATCTGTCGCTTCCTTTGGCTTTTCGGCCCAGACCCTTGTAAAAAACGGCGCCGCCAAAATCAGCTGTTCTGCCGGAACTTCCTGCAGCGTATCCGAGATCCCCTGCTTTACAAATCCAATCGAAGCTACCGAACCTTCATCCGATCCGGCATAATGTTCGTCATAGCCCATAATTATAATATAATCCGCAAAATTCGCCTGCTCTCTGCGGTTATAAAACCGATTGTACTCCATTGGAACATAATTGTCCACGGAAAGAATGATTCCGTTATTTTCACATTTCAAAGAAAGTTCCCGGATAAACTGGACATATGCATCTCCCGCTTCCTGGGGCAGTGCTTCAAAATCTACATTAATCCCGTCTAAATTATACTGAATTGCCGCCGCAATCAGCTGATTGATCATTTTCTTGCGTCTGGAAGTATGCGTCAATACCTCCGTAGAATCTGCTTCGTCATTCTCCAGATTGCTGACAAGCGCCCACACATCAATTCCCTGGCTGTGGCAGTAATCCACATATTCTGTACTTGCCAGATCCATCAGATTCCCTTCGTTATCGTTTAAATAAAACCAGGTCGGCGAAATTACATTCATTCCCTTTGTGCCCGCAATCACTTCTGCAACCTTGCTGTTGGCATCCTTCGTTGTGACCTGGTGCCATGCCATCGTTACCTTGCCTTCCTTTAACAGATGCGTAAACGTTTCTTCTTCATACGTATGGTCATGACTTCGCTCCTCTTCCTTTCCCAGCTTTTTGTTGCGGATATAGCCAATGATCCCGTCTTCTGTGGCAACCTTATCCCAGTTATCCCCGCTCTCTAAAAGCGTAAGTGCGGTTTCCTGCTCTGCCTGTGCAAGGATCGGACTTTTAATCCCTCCCTGATAACGGATCTGCGTGTCCTTTTTTACCGGGACGAAAGTATAGTCTGACCAATCTGTCGTTACAACCATGCGGTTCGGTTCCGGATAAAACCGAAAATCCAGATCCGTATATTTTTTTACGTAGTCCATTGCAATATACGCCGTCTGCCCGTCTGTATATACGATCACATAATCTTCCTGCTGCTTCTTTTTTGTGATCGAATATTCTTTACTCATGGCCTCTGCCGTAATGACGTCCGATGCCGTTGTATAAAGCAAAAGATTTTCATTTCCGTCCCAGTAAAAACGATCATTTAAAAGCTGCCTTACCGTATCGTAATCCAGATACAGCATCCCGTCTTTCACAACCGCCTGTTGTTCCAAAATCTCATGGTCTAGTACAATTGCCGCCGTCTGATCCCCTTCTACACCGTAATATTCGTATAAATCCATTTCTTCCTTTGTCGGTGTATATTTCTGGATCACTTTACCCGCCACGATAACCAAAACCACAGCAAGAATCACCCCTGCTGCCACGATCAAAGACTGCTGTATTCGCCGTCTGTCCATTTAGGCTTCCTCCTTCTGGTAAAATTATAATAATGTTAGAACGTATTATAACACACCCTTGTGGAAGATTCAAAGGGGACGATATTTTTCCTGAAAAACAATATCATACTTGCTTTCCCATCCTGTAACACAAATAATCCCATGAAGATTCAGGAACTTACAAAAACCTGAATTTCCGTGGGATTATTTTTTCTTATATTTTTGTCTTTTATCTTTTTATCCGTTATTCTTATTCGGCATTGAGGTTCCTGAAATCAGAATAATCAATTGAAAAATCCCTGAACTATAAAGCTGCATTTTCTAAAACTCATGTATTTTATCAAAACGAAGTTCTTTTAACACCCCCTCATCATAAATATAATCCCGCATGTACATGTCCTCTTCATTGACAAATACGGCGTCTGTTATCCGGACAGAATTACTCTTAAGCCCTTCCAGCCACAGTGTAATTCCCCTCTGCTCAATTTCCTGCAGTTCTACAAACAACTGCATTCTCTGCAAATTCTCCATATTCTGCTCTCCCGTCCTACCCCAGGAAGTACAAATACATTTTTGTGAAAAACTATATTCTCTTCCGAATCGGTATCCGTGCTTTTTTTCTTTTGTTGTTTTCGGTGCGGCGGCCTAATATCAGATCCATACAGGGGAATTCTTCCGCCCTGATACAGACAGGGTCCGGTATGACAGGAAGCGTCAGTACAGATATGCCAAACTCTTTTTCCAATGCTTTTTTGACCGGCTTTTGGATGTGTACGCCGGCATAAACGGGTACGGCATTTCCCCATTCTGCGCTTTGTACCGTCTGCACCAGTTTCCTTGCCGCAAATTCCTGCCAAGGGTTCAGGCTTAAGAGAATAATTTTCCTGTCGCACCGCAGCAATTCGCCGGAAGCGTTCCGGTAATCATCGCCGAAATCCATAATAATGGTTTCATACCCGCAGTTTAACAGCATCGGAATCTGCGTTTTGTCCAGACCCGGATAATAATCAATTCCGGCCTCTGTAAAATACCCCTCCCGTCCTGCCGTTTTCCAACGGCCAAATTCTTGCTGCCCGCCCAATTCCAGACAGGCTGTTTTTTCACCTAACCCACTTGCCGCATAATTTGCCAATGCCACGGATAAGTGTGTTGCTCCACTCCCCCGGACAGATCCGGCAATTCCGATACTCGTACATTTCGTTTCCTTCTTTTTCCAGCAATCCATCAAACAAGCTCTCCTTTTCTTTTGTCATTTCAAACGGATCCGCATCCAGCGGAAAACAATACACCGGCTGACCGTATTTCTCCTGGTACCGCCGTGCCTGCTGTTTCCCGCCGTAATTTGCGATCACAACCAGATTTTTCTCTGATTTCAGCCGTTCAAACGCAAGATCGGCAAACCCGGTTTCCCATTCTCTGCTTCCTGCCATAAACAGCAGCATATCCGCCCGTTCCGCCAAAGCTCCTGCAAGATCCGAACCGTAATCCAGAACTTCTATCGAACCGTTCGGCGCGTTAACCGATACGCCTTCCCCATACGCTGGCATTCCCAGGAAATCGTTTCTGCGGTAAAGACCGCCCTCTTCTGCAAAGATGCCGCTTTCTACCGCATTCCGCATATGTCTGCTTGTATTTTTTTCCCGGTAAACCGCCTGTCTGTTTTTGTGGTTTAAGTATACGGTCAATGAAATGGACAGGTGAGTTGTTCCTATGTGCGGCTGACTGCCGGCTGCAACGATTTTTGTTAAGAGATGCCTTTGATAAATTGAATGATTGTTTGACTGCATCTGAACCGACAAATCTGCCAGAAGCTCCTCCGCCGTTTGATAACGTACAGATAAATCCGGGCTTGTGGCTTTGCCTGCTATTTGCATCAGACACCGGGCATGATGATTCCCCTCTGCGTAAACCAGCTCCTCTAACAGCTTTCCGATGCTGTAAATATCCGACTGGATACCGGCCTGTTCCCCCGTTGCCTGTTCGGGAGCGCAGAATTTGGGTGTCCCGTAATTTTGAAATTTATTCCCTGTTTCCCCAAGACAGCAAGCGGTGCCAAAATCGATCAATTTTATGCCTTCTCTGCCCAAAATGATATGTTCCGGTTTTAAATCCTGGTATACCATCGGAACGGGCTTTAAATGATGCATATAATCTAAGACATTTGCTGTTTCTGTAATCACTTGAAAAATAAAATCCAGGGTAATAAAAGATGATCGAAGCATTTTCGCTTCCAGAGATTCACCTCTTGCATATTCCTCTACGAGATAGTAATAATGATCGTCCTCGTCCAGATCGTAAACACGGGGAATCTGCGGGTGGTTAAGACGGTTGAGAATACTTGCTTCCCGAACCTTCCAGGTAAATTCCGGTTCTTTTTTGATGCATTTGACTGCCCGGTATTCACCCAGTTTCTGATGCCTGACCAGATATACGATACTGCCGCTTCCTCTTCCAAGTTCTGAAAGAACCCGGTATCTGCCAGACATAATAGTTTCTTTGATACTTCATCGCTCCTTCCTTTTGTTTATCGGAAAAAGCATCTCTTGCCGATATTTAAGCACAGCTTTTCCGCAAATGCAAGCACATTTTTGATATTTAAGATACCTTTAAGATAATTTATAAATTTTTAATACAAATATATTTTTGCATAAAATCATTTATGGTAAAAAATAGTGTTTGGACATTTGGTATTTAAGACCGCTTTTAGATAATTTATAGATATTTAATAGAGATCTGGGCTTTACAGAACAAGGGGCATTGATTATAATAAAATAAGATTTACACTATTTCTCAGATAAGGAGTGGCAAAGTGAAAATTGAAAAAGTAAATGACCATCAGATTCGCTGTACACTGACCAAACAGGATCTTGCAAGCCGCCATTTAAAGCTGAGCGAACTTGCTTACGGCACAGAAAAAGCAAAGATGCTGTTTCAGGACATGATGCAGCAGGCAAGTTATGAATTTGGTTTTGAATCAGACGACATCCCCCTCATGATAGAAGCAATTCCAACTGCAGCCGGGACCATGATTTTAAACATTACCAAAGTAGAGTATCCGGAGGAGCTGGATACCCGTTTTTCTAAGTTTTCCGATCTTCCGGAAGAATATGACAACCTGATGGATGACGATTTACAGGATATTTTCTCGGAAGGTGCAGACGACATCATCGGTTTATTCAAAAAAATAACCGAAGAAAAAGAAACGCCGTACAGCAATTTCGTATCATTAAAAGAAACGATCGACAGCGATCCGTCAGACGGCAACGTATCGATCGATTTGACCAAAATGTTTATTTTCCACAATTTATCCGA
>CAMSEJ010000023.1 GCA_947057405.1 uncultured Roseburia sp. | reverse complement strand
CGCTCTTCCGATCTCAGCAGAAGAGCTCAAAAAAGCGCAGCAGGATGTTGCATCCTTACAGGAACAGCTTAAGAAATTGGAAGAAGAGCTGGCAGACCAGCAAAAGGGCGAGCGCACCGAGATGGAGAAGAAGAATGCCGAGATCTCCAGGCGTGCCGCAGAAGAAGGAATCGTACTGCTGGAAAACGAGAACGGCGTGCTTCCGCTTGCTAAGGATTCCAAAGCAGCGGTATTCGGTACGGCAAACTACGGCACCATCAAGGGCGGTACCGGTTCCGGCGACGTTTACAACAAATATCTGATAACGATTTATGACGGCCTGCAGTCCGCATACAAATTCTCCAACCAGTCCTGGTGGGACAGCTACATCAGGACCTTTGAAGAAAAGAAGGCACAGGCGCTGCGTGAAAAGAAATCCAACGACTACGCAACCTATGTACGGGGTGGATTCGGCGGGGCGGATTCCGTACTGGCGATTGACCAGGTGCTTTCACAGGTCGATATGACGAATGCGAAAGCAAACGGCGTGGATACTGCGATTTATACCATAAGCCGTACCTCAGGCGAGGGCGCGGACCGTGCAATTGGCAAAGGGGAGTATTACCTGTCTGACGTAGAGCGCGCCAACATTGAGCTGATGGCAGCCAACTTTGACAAGACAATCGTACTGTTAAACGTGGGCGGCATTATAGATACGAAATTCTTTAAAGAAGTAAACGGCTTAGACAGCCTGGTGCTTGTATCCCAGGCAGGTATGGAAGGCGGCAACGCAGTTGCGAATATCCTGACCGGGAACGTAACGCCGTCCGGCAAGCTGTCCGATACCTGGGCCGTGGATTATGAGGATTATCCGGCAAGTGATACCATCGGTGACCATGACGGGAACACAACGCAGGAAGATTATACGGAAGGCATCTATGTAGGCTACCGTTATTTTGACTCCTTTAACATTACACCGGCATACGAATTCGGTTACGGCAAATCCTATACCGATTTTACCGTTACTCCGGTATCCGTAAAAGCGAATGCGGACACGGTGGACGTAACCGTAAACGTAAAGAACACCGGTGATACCTATTCCGGCAAGGAAGTGGTCGAGGTGTATTTCTCCGCACCGGAAGGCGCGATTGAGAAACCGTACCAGGAGCTGGCCGGTTTTGCCAAGACAGACGTGCTTGCACCGGGCGAGAGCCAGAAGCTTACGGTATCCTATCGGACGACGGAAATGTCCAGTTACAGCGAGGAAAAGGCCGCTTATATTATGGAAGACGGCGAATATATCGTACGCGTCGGCAACAGCTCACGGAATACAAAGGCAGCCGCAGTCCTGACCCTGGCGGAAGACGTAACGACAGAGCAGCTGAGCAACCAGCTGACAGCAGACCGGGAATTTGACGAGCTAAGCGCTGCAGGCGCATCCGCTTACGGCTACGAAGGCGAGGCGGCAGAAATTGCAGCGGCAGAAAAAATCGCGCTTGCACCGGGCTCCTTTACAACCGAACACAACGCGTCTGAGATTGATGAAGACGCAGTCACAACCTATCTGACCGAAGAAGACGCAAAGGGCTACAAGCCGGCTGCAAATGAGACGGTCGAAATTGTAGAAGCCGCTCCGGAAGGCACAAAGCTGATCGACGTATACAACGGCAAGGTAGAAATGAAATCCTTCCTGGCCGGTTTAACCAACCGTCAGCTTGCCAACATTGTAAACGGCATCAGCGGCGCGGATAAAACGGATGCAACCGACTGGGGCTCGGAAGCAAACAGCGTAAAAGGCGCGGCAGGCGAAACAACCGGAAACTACGGGGAAACCTTAGGCATTCCGAATACCGTAGAAGCAGACGGCCCGGCAGGGGTTCGTGTCACCGAAGAAGAAGATAACGCGACGGCATTCCCGATTGGCACGCTGCTGGCACAGACCTGGAACGTAGACATCTTAACGGAAGTAGGGAAGGCAATCGGCGAAGAAATGAACGCATTTGGCGTAACATTGTGGCTTGCGCCGGGTATGAACATCCACAGGGATCCGATGAACGGACGTAACTTTGAATACTATTCCGAAGACCCGGCATTAACCGGCTTCGTAGGCTCCTGCATTACGGCGGGCGTACAGTCAAACCCGGGCGTTGGCGTAACCATTAAGCATTATATTACCAATAACCAGGAGACCAGCAGGAATCAGGTAAATACCTCTGTATCCGAGCGGGCACTGCGGGAAATTTACTTAAAAGGCTTTGAAATGGTAATCAAATCCACACAGCCGATGGCGATTATGAGCTCTTACAACAAAGTAAACGGGGCATATGCATGTGAGAACTTTGATTTGCTCGAATCCATTCCGCGCGGCGAATGGGGCTTTGACGGCATGGTAATGACCGACTGGGGCGCAGGCGGAAGGGCAAGCGTCAGCGGCATGATGCATTCCGGCAACGACCTGGTAATGCCGGGCAGCACCCAGACCAGGATTATCAACGCATTGGCAGGCAATCCAAGCCACAACAATGACAGGGGCAAGACGCTGATTTTAGGCGACGTGCAGAAATGTGCCGGACGGGTTCTGACCATGATTACGCGGTCCTTACAGTTTGGCAGGATGTACAAAGACGTGGAGGTGAAAGCACATACTTCCACTTACAATAACCTGACGACTTACCTGTCATCCGCAAAGGATAAAGTTACAACGGCAGAAGTCAACGATATGAAAGATACCGTTGTGGAACTGGAATCCACAATCCGGGATCTGAACAGCGAGATTGCGGCAAAGACAGAAGAGCTGAACACCTTAAGGGGGCAGATCGAGGGCCTTGAGGGCACGGTCGACAGCCAGAACGCAGAGCTTATCGCAGCAAAAGAAAAGCTGGCGGCAGCAGAAGCGGCCGTTGAGGAGCTGCAGGCAAAAGCACAGGAGCTGGCAGCCGTGAAATCCCAGATGGCAGAACTGGAGGAAAAGGCCCGGGGTCTTGAGTCGCAGCTTGGGGCACAGGACGAAGCCGTAAAAGCCGCAAAACAGGAAGTGGAAGCCGCAAAACAGGAAGCGCTGAACGCCAGGAACGAAGCATTGAACGCAAAACAGGAAGTAGTAAGCGCGATGACGGATCTTGCACTGGCAAAGAGTGATGCGGAGAGGGCAAAAGCCGATGCCGAAAAGGCAAAACAGGATGCGGAACAGGCAAAACAGGACGCAGCGAATGCAAAGGCGGAAGCGGATAAGGCAAAACAGGATGCAGAGAATGCAAATAAGACGGCAAATGCTCTGGCAGACAAGGTAGAAAAACAGAATGAGCAGTTAAAGGCGGCAGAGGAGAAGCTTTTAAATGCACAGAAGGCGGCAAATGAGTTAAAGGCACAGCTTGGTTCCAGCGACGATCTGGCAAAGGCCGCAATGGCACAGGTTGAGGCTGCGCAGAAAGAGCTTAAAAAGCTGCAGTTTAAGACACAGGAAATTTCGTTAAAGAAAGCGTCCGGAAAGAAGAACGCCTTTGCGGTTTCCTGGAAGAAGGTTTCCGGTGCCGACGGATATCAAATCAGCTATGCTGCGAAGTCGAACTTTAAGAAAGCGAAGAAGGTTACGGTAGGCAGTAAGTCGGTATTGACGGTTAAGAAGCTGAAAGCGAATAAGAAGTATTATGTGCGCGTCAGGGCCTATAAGACGATTGACGGTACAAAGGTTTATACCGGATACAGCGGCAAACGTTCGGTGAAGACAAAATAAGACGGGTATGAAAAAAGATTGATTGAGAAGTGAAGCATAAAAAGGCGGGAAGCAGCGCAAGGGGCGGCTTTCCGCCTTTTGCGGCGTGCTGCGGTTTAGGCGTTTTCCGGTTGCATTTACAGATGGCCTGTGTTACAATGTGCAAAAGCATAACCGGGATACTAAATAAAGTGAGTTCTTCCAGGCATTTCAAAATATTCTGTTTTATCTGAACCATCCGGAAAATCCATGCTTTTATTCCAACATATTGCACAAAAGGCAGGAGATTTCAGATGGGATTCCTGCATCAGAGGAGGAAATGAATATGACAGAAACCGTACCCGTACAGCGCAACTATAAGGATACCGTGTTTCGGATGCTTTATGAGCACCAGCCTACGGCCAACCTCAATTTGCCGCTTAGAGATCTGCTTTATGTTTCTAAAGTAATCTAGGGGCTGATAAAAGAACAGGATCTCTACAGCTCAAAGCCTATTCGACTGCCTGCACCACGATTTGCCGTTTTTTATAACGGAACGGCCCGACAGCCGGAAACGCAGGTGCTGAAATTGTCCGAAGCTTACGAAACGGAATCTAAAACGCCTGAGCTGGAGCTTTTGGTAACGGTTTATAATATCAATTTAGGGCACAGCCCCGAACTGCTGGATGCATGCAGGCTGCTTTTAGAATATGCAAAATATGTAGCGAAGGTCAGGGAATATGCAAAGAAGATGCCGTTTGCGGATGCGGTAAATCAAGCGGTAAACTATTGTATGAAAAACGGCATTCTTGCGGAATTTTTACTGCAAAATAAAGCGGAGGTGATTGAAATCAGCATTTTTGAATATAACGAGGAGCTTCATCTGAAAGAAGAACGGAAATTTGGCTGGGAACAGGGATGGGAGCGCGGGCTGGAGCAAGGGCTGGAGCGTGGCATACAGGTATTTGTCCTGGATCAGTCGGAAGAGAATATCCCGAAGCAGCAGACATTGCAAAAGCTGCAAACTCTTTTTGGCCTGACGCCAAAAGAGGCTGCGGCGTATTATGGCAGGTATGCACGGACTTCCCGTGACCGGGAATAAAATACTGCTTGCCGGAGCGCTTTGGCACAATCGGATAAAACTTTTGAAAAAATCGTGAAAAATCTTGCGGTACGGAAAAAAAAGCACTATAATAGTCTGAGCGACCGGCAGAACCTAAGATACGCCGGATATTTAGGAGGAACAGATGAAAAGTAAAAAAGTTACAGCGATGCTGCTGGCAGGAGCAGCTTTGATGGGATTGGCAGTGAGCGGCTGCGGCAATACGATTTCAGATACGGCGGAGTTTGCAAAGCTCGGAGATACGGTTATTACGATGGGCGTTGCGAATTTTTTTGCAAAATACCAGCAGGCAGTTTATGATTCATACTATATGGCGTATTTTGGGGAAGATATGTGGAACAGCGACCTGTATGGGAACGGCAAGACCCTTACGGAGGATATGAAGGAGAATGTCGTGGAATCCCTGCAGGATATGTATACGTTAAAGGCTCATATGGCGGATTATGATATTTCGCTGAGCGAAGAGGAGGAAGCTGCCATTACGAAAGCAGCCGAAGAGTTTATTGCGGCAAATTCCAAAGAGGCGATCCGCCAGATCGGAGCGGAGAATCCGGAGAACGTAAAGGAGATGCTGCGTTTACAGACGATCCAGAAGAAGATGCACGACCGGATGATCCAGGATGCGGATACGACCGTGACCGATGAGGAAGCGGCGCAGAGGACGTTCAGCTATGTTACGGTTGCCGCAGACCATACGCATGAAGAAGAGGGCGAGGAAGGGGGACATCCGGAAGAAGAGCTGGCAGCGCTTAAGGCGACTGCGGATTCGATTGCGTCAGCGGAAGATTTTGACAAAGCCGTGACGGACGCGGGCCTTACGGTAAGTACGGCATCTTACGGCTCTGCCGCAGACGAGGGCAGCAGCTTTGATACTTCCGTACTGGAAGCGGCGGATGCGTTAAAGGCAGGCCAGGTTTCCCAGACGATAGAAGTAGACGGTACCTATTATGTGCTGCGGTTAGACAGCGAGCATGACGAAGAAGCGACCGAGAATAAGCGGCAGGAGCTGATTTCCCAGAAGCAGGAGGATCATTACAACGATATCTTAGACGGCTGGAAGGAAGCGGAGGACGCTGCTTTTCAACTCAACGAAGAGGAGTGGGCAAAGGTTGTCTTTGAGGATCGGTTTAAAGCGCCCGAACCGGAAACGGAATCGGTAAACGGAACCGAGGAGGGTACGGCAGATACCACAGATGATGCAGGTACGGAAAGTGCCGCGGATACCACAGACGACGCGGGCGCACAGGATGCGGCAGACGCTGCCGGAACCGACGCAGATACACAGGGTACGGAGAATGCCGCCGGAACCAACACAGGCGGGCAGGGTACGGAGAATGCTGCCGACGCGGGCGCACAGGGAGCCGGAGACGGTGCCGGAAATGACGCGGGGGCACAGGATGCATCCGGCGCCGATGCACAGAATACGCCGGAGGATAGCGCCGCTGCGAATGAAGACGCGCCGCAGGCGGAATAATAAGAATCAGAACAAAGACTTTTATGCTGCATACGGGGATGGCAGGACAGCCATACCCGTGTTGCAGCATTTTTGGGCAAAGGAGGGACGTTTTGAGGCAGTTATTGGCTTATTTGAAGGATTATAAGAAGGAATGCGTTCTGGCGCCGCTGTTTAAGATGCTGGAAGCCATTTTTGAGCTTCTGGTCCCGCTTGTTATGGCTGCGGTGATTGACAGGGGAATTGCACAGGGGAATATTTCTTATATTATAAAAATGTGCCTGGTTATGGTTTTTCTTGGGATTGTGGGGCTGATCAGCTCCGTTACGGCGCAGTATTTTTCGGCGAAAGCGGCGGCCGGCTTTGGGACGAAGGTACGCCATGCCCTGTTTGCTCATATTGAAGGGCTGTCTTTTTCGAGTCTGGATCAAATCGGGGCGTCCACGCTGATCACCCGGATGACAAGTGACGTAAACCAGGTGCAAAACGGGGTCAATATGGTGCTGCGTCTGTTTTTGCGTTCGCCGTTTATCGTACTTGGCGCAATGGTGATGGCATTTACGATTGACGTGTCGGGCGCACTGGTTTTTGCGGCGGCGATCCCGGCGCTCTCACTTGTCGTGTTCGGCGTGATGCGCGTCAGTATCCCGCTGTACAAAAAGGTGCAGGGAAAATTGGACGCGGTTACGCTGCATACGCGTGAGAATTTAACCGGCGTGCGTGTGATCCGCGCGTTTCATCTGGAAGAGCAGGAAACGGCAGAGTTTCGGGCGCGCAGCGGAGAGCTGACGGCGATGCAGATGCAGGTAGGCAGAATTTCGGGTTTTTTAAACCCGGCGACGTTTGTGCTGATAAATGGGGCGACGGCGTATCTGATCTATGTGGGGGCGTTAAAGGTAGACGGCGGCGCCATTTCCCAGGGGGAGGTTGTGGCTCTGGTCAATTATATGGGTCAGATCCTGGTGGAGCTGATTAAGTTTGCCAATTTAATTGTAACGATGACAAAAGCGGCTGCCTGTGCAAACCGTATCCAGAGTGTGTTTGAGATCCCGCAGGGAGAACGGGAGGTTTCCTTAGGCAAAACCGAAGCGTCTCCGGCAAAAGAGGATGAAATGGTGGTTTTTTCTCATGTGGGGCTTACGTATGAGCACGCCGGGGCAGAGTCGCTTTCGGATATCAGCTTTACGGCGAAACGCGGCGAAACCATCGGCATCATCGGAGGGACGGGTTCCGGCAAAACGTCTCTGGTACACCTGATTCCGGGTTTTTATCCGCATACCGCGGGCAGTATCCGCATTGACGGCAGGGACATCAATTCTTACACCAAAGAAGAGCTGCGCCGGAAGGTCGGCATTGTCCTGCAAAAATCCGTCTTGTTTGCCGGGACGATCCGCGAAAACCTCTGCTGGGGCAGGGAAGGGGCCACAGACGAGGAGCTTAAGGAAGCGCTGTTGACGGCGCAGGCATGGGAGGTTGTGGAGAAAAAAGACGGAAAGCTAAACGAACGCGTCGCCCAGGGCGGGAGGAATTTTTCCGGCGGGCAGAAGCAGCGTCTTACGATTGCAAGGGCGCTGGTGAAAAACCCGGATATCCTGATCCTGGACGACAGCGCGTCTGCGCTGGATTATGCGACGGATGCGGCATTACGGCGCGCCCTCGCGGACAGGAAGGAGCAGCCGACGGTCTTTATTGTTTCGCAGCGGGCCTCTTCCATTCTGCATGCGGATCGGATTCTGGTGCTGGACGACGGGGAACTGGCCGGCGTGGGGTCACATGAGGAATTATTAAAACAATGCAGCGTTTACCGGGAAATTTACTATTCTCAGTATCCGGAAAAAAATGAGCGGAAAGGGGTGGAACGCCATGCCGGAGCGTAAGGAAAAACAGGCGGCGGTTCTTAAAAAGCTGCTGCGCTATATCGGAAAATATACGCCGTTTGTCCTGCTGTCGCTGCTGTTTGCGGCGGTGTCCGCGGTGCTGTCGTTATATGTGCCGATTCTGACCGGGCGAGCCATAGACTGTATTTCAGGCCTAAACGACGTGGATTTTGCAGGTATTTTTCACATTCTGGCGCAGATGGGGCTGGTCGTTTTGATTACGGCGACGGCACAGTGGTTTTTAAATATCTGCAACAACCGGATTACCTATCGGGTCGTCCGTGATCTGCGGGTGGATGCCTTTGAAAAAATAGAAATTCTGCCGCTTAAATACCTGGATGCGCATTCGCACGGGGAGCTGGTCAGCCGTGTGATTTCGGATGCGGATCAGGTGGCGGACGGCCTATTGATGGGGTTTACCCAGTTGTTTACGGGTGTGATTACGGTGATAGGGACGCTGGTTTTTATGGTGAGTATCCAGTACAAAATCGCGCTGGTTGTCGTCTGCATTACCCCGGTGTCGCTGTTTGTGGCGGCGTTTATTGCCAGACGGACGTTTTCCATGTTTAAGCTGCAGTCGGAAACCAGGGGCGAGCAGACGGCCCTGATTGAAGAGATGGTCGCAAACCAGAAGGTGGTGCAGGCGTTCGGGCGGGAAGGAAAGGTGCTTGAGCAGTTTGACGAAATCAACGGACGGCTGGAAACCAGCTCGTTACGGGCGACCTTTTTTTCTTCCCTGACCAATCCGTGCACCCGGTTTGTCAACAGCTTAGTCTATACCGGCGTGGGGATTTTCGGCGCCGTTTCCGCAGTTTCGGGGGGAATCAGCGTGGGGCAGCTTGCCAGCTTTTTAAGCTATGCCAACCAGTATACGAAGCCGTTTAATGAAATTTCCGGCGTGGTAACGGAGCTGCAGAATGCGCTTGCCTGCGCGGGGCGGATTTTAGAGCTGATTGAGGAAACGCCGCAGCCCGCAGAGGATCCCGACGCGGTTTGCTTAACGGATGCAAAGGGCATGGTATCGCTTTGCCATGTGGATTTTTCCTATACAGAGGGACAGCGTTTGATTGAGGATTTTAACCTGGACGTAAAGCCGGGGCAGAGGGTTGCCATTGTGGGGCCGACCGGGTGCGGCAAGACGACGTTAATCAATCTTTTGATGCGGTTTTACGATGTCTGCAGCGGAGAAATCCGGGTGGACGGTACGGATATCCGGCATATCAGGCGGGAGAGCCTGCGGTCTTCGTATGGCATGGTACTGCAGGAGACGTGGCTGCGGGAAGGTACCGTTTTGGAAAATATCCGTATGGGGATGCAGGGTGCGGACCGCGCGGATGTGATTGAAGCGGCAAAGGCGTCCCATGCGCACAGCTTTATCAAGCGGCTTAAGGACGGTTATGACACGGTCATCACCGAAGAGGGCGGCGGGCTTTCCCAGGGCCAAAAGCAGCTTTTGTGTATTGCAAGGGTTATGCTTAGCCTGCCGCCGATGCTGATTTTAGATGAAGCGACTTCTTCGATCGATACCAGGACCGAGCAGAAGATCCAGAATGCATTTGCCGGAATGATGCAGGGGCGCACCAGCTTTATTGTGGCGCACCGCCTTTCTACGATAAAAGAGGCGGATATTATCCTTGTGATGAAGGACGGCCATATTTTGGAACAGGGAGATCATAAAACACTGCTTGCGAAAAACGGATTTTATGCTACACTATATAAGAGCCAGTTTGTAAACGGATAGTGCGGATGCCAGGATTAGGAAGGTATGTTTTCGGGAGAACCGGCAGATAATGTTAGTAACAGCCGGAGGTGATTTTCATTTCGGAAAACAGCCTTCCGAACGCGTCCGCAGGGTAACAAAAGAGGATGATCGGAATATAATAATAGGAAGAAGAACCGAAAAACCCCGGATTTGTCAAATATTACCAAAATATTACTTATATTACATATGCAGAAAAATCTTGACAAATGAAAGATTTGGTCAGTATAATTAATGTTTGTATGTAAGGGTTTTTTTGGAGTTTCTAACATAGAGGTGGATATATGGAACAGTATATTATTAAAGGCGGCAATCCGCTGGTAGGTGAAGTGGAGATAGGCGGGGCGAAAAATGCGGCCCTGGCGATATTGGCAACAGCAATCATGTCAGACGAAACTGTTACCATTGAGAATCTCCCGGATGTATGCGATATCAATGTGATGCTGGATGCGATTGCGGGAATCGGCGGCAAAGTGGACAGGATAGATGCGCATACGGTCAAGATCAATGGTTCCATGATCTGCGATTTAAGCGTAGACTATGAATATATTAAAAAAATCAGGGCGTCTTATTATTTACTCGGCGCCCTGCTCGGAAAATATAAAAGGGCCGAGGTTGCGCTGCCGGGCGGCTGCGACATCGGCAGCAGGCCGATTGATCTGCATTTGAAGGGGTTCCGTGCTTTGGGCGCGAATGTGGACATCCGCTACGGGCTGATTTCCGCAAACGCGGAGCGTTTAAGGGGCACACATATTTACCTGGATAAGGTTTCGGTCGGTGCGACGATTAATATTATGATGGCGGCGGCCATGGCGGAGGGCAAGACGACGATTGAGAATGCCGCGAAGGAACCGCATGTTGTGGATGTGGCGAACTGCCTGAACAGTATGGGGGCCAATATCCGCGGCGCGGGGACGGACGTAATTCGTATTTCCGGCGTGGAGCGCCTGCATAAGACGGAATATTCCATTATTCCGGATCAGATTGAGGCGGGTACGTTTATGTTTGCGGCGGCAGCGACGCGGGGGGACGTTACGGTTAAGAACGTGATTCCAAAGCATTTGGAGGCGACGACGGCGAAGCTGCTCGAAATCGGGTGCGAGATCGAGGAGCTGGACGATGCGGTGCGTGTCGTGGCGTCAAAGCCGCTGCACCATACGCAGGTCACGACGCTTCCTTATCCGGGATTTCCGACGGATATGCAGCCGCAGATGTCGGTGCTTTTAGGAATTGCCGAGGGGACCAGTACGGTCACGGAGAGCATTTTTGAGAACCGGTTCAAGTATGTGGATGAGTTGGCGCGGATGGGTGCGTCCATTAAGGTGGAAAGCAATATCGCGATTGTGACCGGGGCGGAGAAATATACAGGCGCGCGTGTCAGTGCGCCGGATCTTAGGGCCGGAGCGGCGCTGGTAATTGCCGGGCTTGCGGCCGAAGGGATTACGGTTGTGGACGATATTTATTATATTGAACGCGGATATGAAGAGTTTGACCGGAAGCTTGCGCTTTTGGGGGCGCAGATTGAGCGGGTGTCCACAGAGAAAGAGATTTTAAAATTTAAACTGAAGGTTTCATAGCAAAAGAGCGGGCGTGTTTGAAGATTGATTTTTGCCGGATGCGGATGTATGGATGACAGAACATACAGACGGCAGGAATGGATGTTCGGGCACGTTTTTTATGGAAAGGTGCTGGCGGCTCGGGCTGCGCAAAGACAGCCTTTTTTGACTGCGGGGCCGAACGTATGCCGGCTGGGAGCCACCGGGAATTTGGCGGAACAGGGAAAGCAGTTGTGGAATAGATAGCCGGGAAGCAGGGGCGCGCGGACCTGCTTTTTTTTGTTTTAGAAAAATTAATTGGGACAAATTATATGAAAACAGTCATGTGTGTAAAGTAAAATTTGTATAATTTTACAAAAAAGGTTGATGTTTTATCAGATATTATGTATAATTAGTACATTATTACCGATGAATGTAGCTGGAAATTATTTAAAATGCCTTCGGTAATGGGGATTTTTATTAGAATGGGAGGAAAGATTATGAAGCAAAAAACAGGAAAGCAATTATGGAAACGGAGTTTGGGAATCGGGCTGTCGGCGGTTCTGGCGCTTAGTATGCTCCCGGCTGTTCCGGTAAGGGCGGGCAGCGTTGATGCGGCGGATGCAGAGGAGGACTTGGCACAGCCGTTTGCGGCAGATCATGAGATTTCTTTACGCAAAGGACAGAAGTATTTTATTGAAGGCGCGCAGGAATATTCGTCTGCCGATCCGGCGGCGGTGAAGGCGGAGGCAGGCGTGGAATCGCGTAATGCGTTGTTTGACTGCGTAGAGTATGGACAGTATAACTTTGCGGGGTATTCCGATATTCCGAACTGGGAGATCGATATGACGGAAGCGGAATTTGTCGTGGAGAGTGCGCAGGATACAGAAGGGGCGTATACGATTTATAATCCGTCTGCAGGAGTTTATCTGACAAATTTTAATGCAGGAGAGTATTTTCAGGGAGAGGGTACGGCGATGAACCTGAGACCGGCGGAAAGCGCCGACGGGATTACGCCGTTTGAAATAACGCGTGCGGATAACAATCGGTACTGCTATTTCTTTTATGAGAGGATGGCATTTGACGGTTTGAAGATCGATGAAAGCAGTCGGCCCAATTGGGAAACCAAAGGGGATTTCGGATTTGAATTCCTGGAAAAATCCGATACCGTTACGAATCTGGATCCGATCCCGGGTTATCGGCTGGCATCGGAAATTAAGCCGGGAGAGACGTATTTGATTACCGAGTATTTTACGGAACGAAACGAGGAAGAAGGAGATATAGACGGGATTATTGTCCTGTATCCGAGGGTTGGCATTACCAATCAGTCTAAACTGTACAGGGCTGTTGAGATTTCGGGCGTTTACATTACTGCCCTGGCAGATTCGGGTACGGTGCAGGTGACAGTGGACGGTGAGGTATACGAGGTTACGCTTGAGGGTCCCTGTCCGCATGACGGTTCCAAACGGATTGACGGCAAAATAGCTCCTACCTGTACAGCGGACGGATATTCGGGAGATACGTATTGTCTGGACTGCGGCGAACGGATCCTGGAGGGAGAAACGGTAGCGGCAATCGGACATAACTATGACGACGGCAAGGTGACGACTCCGGTTACTACGACGACAGATGGTGTCATGACGTTTACCTGCAGGAATGACTCGGGCCATACTTATACCGAAGCAATTTCATCGTATGACTTTGTAAAATCGGAACTTGCAAAAGCAGTTGAATCGGCCAGAGCAAAGGCTGCGCAGACAGAGGTATATACCGAAAAAACGATTGCGGATCTGAATCAGGCAATCGGAGAAGCGGAAGGGATTGCAGAAGATGCTTCCCAGGATGCATATAATACGGCGCTTACAAAGCTGCTGGCAGCAGAGGGTGCTTTGGTAACAATTGAGCTGCAGACGAATATAGACGAATTAACCGGGCTTGTGACGGGACTGATGGAGGGTGAATATGAGCCGGATTCATATGCGGTATATCTGAACGCGATTGAGAGCGGCAAAGAACTGCTGAATCGGGGGAACTATACCGTCCGCACCCTTCAGACAGCGATCCGCCGTATTAAAAATGCAATTGA
>CAMSEJ010000022.1 GCA_947057405.1 uncultured Roseburia sp. | reverse complement strand
TAATTCCTATCAGGAAATCCTATTTTTCATAGACACAAGATTTTTTACAGCCTCAAAACTGCCGGTAAGAAAATTTTATAAAACTTACACATTTTTCTTGACAAACCCGTAGCCCCCCTCCCAAATAGTGTTTATACAATAAACCTACCTGTTCCGCCAAGATACAAGGTAGGTTTATTTATTTTCGCTTGTTGTTCCTATCTATGTAGGCAAGCAATGCAACGAGGAACGAACCGCCCAAAAACAGCAGGCTTAAAACTTCGTATGTACTCATATGCATCCCCTCCCCTCTTCTGTGGGTAGTGTCAAGATTAACACACCAAAATCGCTTCAACCCCAGTAAAATCAAGGGATTGAGCCTCTCGGTGCCTATACCTCCTCTTTCTCCCTCTTAGTGACCAATTATTTTGCTTCCAAATTCCTGTCAAGCCCGGGCTGAAAGCCCGTTAATTTCAGGCTTGACAGGGATTTGCGAAGCATAAATATAATGGTCTCTAAGAGGCAGAAAGAGGGCAGTTTTTTCATAAACTGTTTAACACTACCCTTCTGTGAAGTTGGGGAGGCTACCACCTTGTAACACAGTTACTCCATTTACAGATTGTAGTATATATTAAGCTATTTGGCAATCTGCATTTTCTACTCTTTGAATTTATCCATAAACATTTTACCATCAAAAACAGTAAAAATTATCGGGTGCATTTTTTGAAATATAACACCGAAAGGAGACGAAAATGAATAACCTGATTGAAGACTTAATCAAAAAAGGCATGGGTAATTTCATGGACAGGAACAGGGATACATTGGCTTGGGCTGACGAAACTTATCTAAATGACCTAAAATGCCGCATCCTTAAAGACGACTTTAGAGCCAGCCGTAAACAGGCTCTTTTTTGTTGTCCAAAAACAAGCCATAACGAAAGGAGCGACCAGAAATGGAAGATGATACAGTTTTATATTATGAGATGTAAGAAAACAGCGGAGCAGGTTATCCGTGAGATAAAAAAGGAGTACAAAGATGACGGATGTATATTGTTACCCTGATTCATCTGTATTAAAAAATAAACGGCGCATTTTTCAAACACGCTCTGGGCCGGGAAAATCCGAACGGTGAACATTGCAAAGACGAACTTGTTCTGCATGGTGCAGCATATCCAGACCTATGCCCAGTCTGTCTTTCCGTCATATTATACGGACTGTATGCGCGTAAAAGAAAATCCGGAAAATTTATCCATGTCTTTGCGGAGCATAATGTCTTTTAAGAAAAGTGATAATGTACAATGTCGGAGCATCTTACCGACAGTTCTTCCCATTTTTACCTGTGATTATAATACAAAGAATGAATGTCAAGTAGGGAACTCCCTTACTGATATGATTTTGGAAAGTGAGAAAAGTACAAAATGAAAAAGAGAAGGGATTGTTCCGACGAAGATATAACGGAGTTGTTTGAGAATGACAGAATCCAAAAAGCATGGAATGGGTATTCGATCCTCTCGTGGAGTATTGTATTTTGAAACGAAACGGTTTATATTATGAATAGGAAAACTATTATCTGGCCTATCAGGCGGGAGGTATATTTTTATGAAATCTATTGTCATTTATGAATCCACCCACCATGGGAATACAAAAAAGCTTGTGGATGCAATTTCAAAAAAATATAATGTAGAAACTGCCGGCATTGAACATGCAGAATCCGTAGACCTGTCGGGCTATGATATGGTGGGCCTTGCCGCCGGGATTGCTTTTGGAAAGTTCTACAGACGCATGGAGGAGTTTGCCATAAAAATTCCATCAGGCAGCCAGGTGTTTCTTCTATATACCTGTGGAAATCCAAGTAATAGGTATGTGAAGAATATTACCAGAACGCTTGAATCAAATGGCGCAAGGATAATGGGGCACTATGGCTGCAGAGGTTATGATACCTATGGCCCGTTTAAACTGGTTGGAGGCATTGCCAAAGGGCATCCGACCGAAGAAGAGATAATGGGTGCTGTAGCATTTTACGATAAAATAATCGGCAGAGAATAAAACGGATGAAAATAGGGTTTGGCCGATAAACCATTGGCGATTTCACAATAGCAGGCCATGCAGAATGGCCTGTTGTTTTAACAGTTCTTTCTTTGGGATTTTCCGCTTTGTCAATTGTAATTGTAAAATAGCCTGGGAGCAAAGAAGCGCGGCTGCATATCAGTCTTTCGATTCCAAAAATTATCATTGATTGCGCCAGAAGATATGCTATAATGGAAACGTCCCGGGGGATTGATCAAGGTAAAAAGTGAGGTAACTGCATGTACAAAGTAACAGGTATGGTAATCATCATGGCCATGGTATTCTTGTCCGGCTGCGCAAAGCAGAAATATCCGCCTTCAGAGGTGATCTTTGAGGATGTATATTATTTTGAGGGCATGGAAAATATGGAGTTTGATTTTCGTGCAGACAGTACGCTGACCGTTTCGCAGGCAGGAATTTATGAGCTTTCCCAAAACGGGGAAGGGGAGACGGTGGTGCGGATTTGTCTGGATGATATCAGCAGGGAGCTGCCGGAGGATTACAGCTTTACCGAATACCTGGCGCGCAGGGAAGACGGGCATATCATACTGACTTTTACATCAGAAGAATTCAGTCTGGATACGAACCCGATGAAGCTGACTCCGCTCAAAGGAGAAGACGGGCTGCTTTCGGGAAAGCAGTTTGAAGGGACATACCAGATTGGAGAAGACGGGGACAGCTACCAGTACATTTTTAAAGAAGACGGCACTGTCGTTTTGCAGGTAAAGGAATATTATGATGCAAAAAAGGACGGCAATATCACGCTGGCCGATCATGCGGGCCGTACAAAATATGTATATGAGGCTACGGAGCAGACGCTGGTAATTAAAAACCGGAAAGGCGATCCGGTGCTGAATCTGGTCAAAAAGGCAGAGGTACATTAAGTATATTTACAGGAAGGGAAACGTTATGTTAGGAATTATCGGTGCCATGGATACGGAAGTGGCAAAATTAAAAGAGCTTATGACCGAAGTGGAGGTTGTGGAGGCGTCCTCCATGGAGTTTTACAAAGGGAAGCTAAACGGCAGGGAAGCGGTGGTCGTGCGCGCCGGGATCGGCAAGGTCAATGCGGCCTGCTGTACGCAGGTGATGATTGACAGGTTTCCGGTAAGCTGCGTGATTAATACCGGAATTGCCGGGTCGCTTCGGGCGGAAATTGATATCGGGGACATTGTGCTGGCGACGGACGCGATAGAACACGATATGGACGTGGCGGTATTTGGCTATGCGCCGGGGCAGGTGCCGGGGCTGGATACGGATGCGTTTGCCGCGGACGAAAAACTCAGGCAGGCGGCAAAGGAAAGCTGTATCGAAGTAAATCCCGATATCCATGTCCACGAAGGGCGCGTGGTAAGCGGTGATCAGTTTATTTCGAGCAAAGAGAAAAAGGAGTGGCTGATCCGGACATTTGACGGGTATTGTACGGAAATGGAGGGCGCGGCGATTGCGCATGTGGCGTATTTGAATCAGGTCCCGTTTCTGATTGTGCGCGCGATTTCCGACAAGGCGGACGACAGCGCCGAGGTGGATTATCCCACGTTTGAAGCAAAGGCAATTGAGCATTCCGTGCGTTTGATTACGGATTTGGCAGGGAGGTTCGTATGAAAAAAATAGACAGCTTTACCGTAAACCATTTAACACTGTTACCGGGCGTATACGTATCCCGTAAGGATCACGCGGGCGGCGAAACGCTGACGACGTTTGACATCCGCATGACGCGCCCGAATTTTGAGCCGGTGATGAATACGGCGGAGGTACATACAATTGAGCATCTGGGAGCGACATTTCTGCGCAACCACAGCGAGTACGGGGAGAAAACCGTATATTTTGGGCCGATGGGCTGCAGGACAGGGTTTTATCTGATTCTTGCCGGGGATTATGAGTCCCGCGACATTGTGGATTTGTTAAAGGAACTGTTTGCGTTTATGCGTGATTTTAAAGACGAGGTGCCGGGGGCATGCGAGCGCGACTGCGGCAATTATTTGGATATGAATCTTCCGATGGCAAATTACCTGGCGAAGAAATTTTATGACGAGGTGCTTTCATCCATCAGTGAAGAACGTTTGCAATATCCGGAATAGGAGGAAGATATGTTAGCAGCAGGAATCGAAGGAACAGGAACGGTTACGGTGGCAGAATGCCATACCGCAAAGGCGCGCGCAAGCGGGACGCTGGATGTGTTTGCAACGCCCGCCATGATTGAACTGATTGAAGAAACCGCATGGAAAAGCGTGGCAGAGGAACTGGAAGAAGGCTGTGCAACCGTGGGCACAAGCTTACAGATCAAGCATCTTTCGGCGACTCCGGTCGGGATGCGGGTGACCTGTAAAACACGGCTGAAGGAGGTTGACGGCAGAAGGCTTTTGTTTGACGTAGCGGTAGAAGACGAAGCGGGCAGGGTCGGCGAAGGCACGCATGAGCGGTTTATCATCCAGGCGGAGAAATTCCAGAAGAAGGCGGACGCTAAGAAAGAGGTTTAAGTGGCTGATCAGAAAACGATTTCTTATTATGAAAATCACACAGAAGAATTTGTAAGCCGCACGATTGGCGCAGATATGAGTTTTTGCCGGAACAAGTTTACCGGGCTGCTGCCGGCCGGGGCATATATACTGGACGCGGGCTGCGGCAGCGGAAGGGACAGCAGGTGTTTTCTGGAACAGGGATTTTTGGTGCGCGCCATGGACGCTTCGGCAGAAATGTGCCGGACGGCGCAGGCATACCTTGGACAGCCGGTAGACTGTATGCGGTTTGACGAACTGGGCGGGGAGTGCGTTTATGACGGCGTCTGGGCATGCGCGTCTTTGCTTCATCTGAAAAAAAGCGAACTGCCGGGCGTGCTTGCCGTTTTGTGCCGGGCGTTAAAGCCGGGCGGGGTTTTGTATGCGTCCGTCAAATACGGGCAGAACGAGGAGGAGCGTCTGGGGCGGTTTTTCAGTGATTACAGTATGGAAGAGCTGACGCGGGTGTTTCTTAAGGACGGGAAGTTTGAACTGATCGAGTGCTTTGAAACAGAGGACGTGAGGGAAGATTATAAGAAAAAGCCCTGGGTGAATATTCTGGTAAGAAAGAGTGTCTCTTGCGGATAAAGAAGCGTTCGCCTGATAGTCCCGGAAGGCAAAATCAGATTTTGCTCCGGGACTTATTTGGATCAGCTGTTTTATTGTTTTTCGTACCTGTTGGCTGAAATCAGTCGGTTTGGATATCCGGGACACTGCCGTCATAAGTATGCCATTTTACCAAACCGAGTGCATCCTGTTTTTTATACCATGCTTTGTAAGCCTTGACAGAATTGTTCGGTACGTATACATTGCAGCCTGTGGGAAGCTTTGAATACCCCATCCATTTGTTTTCTTTTGGTTCTGTTACCTTAGGCGGCGTTGTACCTGTGAAATAAACGTTCTTTGCCGGCATCAAGCTGAAACCGGGTACTTTGACGAATTTCAAATTCTTAGGGAATCTTACATTGTTCAGGTCGCTGTAACTCCATACATTGTAATTTACCCTACTGTATTCCTGTGTTATTTTTTCAACGTGTTCAGAAATAATCAGATTACGGTTTTCATCAATCAGAACGGCAGCCAGGCTTTTGTCCTTTATCCGGTAAATACATTGACCGTCTTTTCGGAGTGCCGTATTGTTTGCAGCCACGGTTATATCTTTTATATTCTTGCTGGTCAGGGCGTTTTCTTCCAGCTTTATAACGGATGCCGGAATATGTACAGCCGTTGCGGTAACGTTCTGGCAGGCATTTTGTCTGATGGTTTTTACCCCGTCTGGAATCTTTATGGTTTTGCCGCCGGCCGCAGCGAATACCAGTGCGTTGTCGTTCCGGTTGATCAGGCACCTGCCTTTTAACTGAAAAACTCTGTTTTTGGATGGCAGCTTCAGTGTTTTTAAATTCGGGCAGTTGCTGAATGCCAGGGGATTCAGTTCTTTTAAGTGTTCCGGTAACGTTACTTTTTTGAGTTTTTTGCATCGATAAAAGGTATTCTTATCGATTTTGGCGACATTTTTAGGGAGTTTTATGGTTTCTAACCGATGAAACTCACCAAACGTATGTGGTTCAATGATTTCTACCGTGTTCGGAATAATCACCTTTTTGATACGGTTTACGTATATGATTTTTCCGGTTCCCAATGCGGTAAAAAAGATATTCAGGCGTTCGTCCGCAGTCCGGTAAGCTTCGCCGATACGGGTGACCTTTCGTCCGTCTATGGTTTTGGGTATGGATAATGTGGTATTCTTCGGATTCGTGTAATTGCACGAAATACCGTAAATCCACGCTTCTTTTCCGTCTTTTGACGGATAGGCATAGTATTTGAACCCCGGTTCTGTTTCGGTGATTGCCCGGGTATAATCCCAGGCGTCCTCTTTTAGCGCTGCTTTTATGTCTGTTGTACGGCAGACAGACAGTGCCAGCATGGCAAGGAAGCATACAATAAATATGTTTTTTTTCATAATACTCCTTTCTGCTGTTTTGTTTTCGACAAAACAGTCGGTTGCAAAATTTACTGAAAATAACGTGTAATGGTACAGCAGGCTCACTGAGAAGGAGCGTCCCAGTTCAGGGCGCATTGGACTGCTTTTTTCCACATACGGATTTTTTCAATTCTCGTTTCTTCTTTTAATTCCGGCATAAAAATACGATCCGACGCCTGATTTTTTTTCACGTCCTCTTTATTTTTCCAGTATCCGACCGAAAGCCCGGCGAGATATGCTGCGCCCATGGCGGTTGTTTCCACGCAGACCGGGCGGTTGACCGGAGCATGGCTGATATCTGCCTGCATCTGCATCAGCAGGTTGTTGGCGCTTGCGCCGCCGTCGGCTTTCAGACACGAAAGACGGATGCCGGAATCCGCTTCCATGGCACGAAGAACGTCGTTTGCCTGGAATGCGACGGATTCCAATGCGGCCCGTATGATGTGGTGCCTGTTAATCCCGCGCGTAAGCCCTACAATTGTCCCTCTGGCGTATTGATCCCAGTATGGCGCGCCAAGCCCGGTAAATGCGGGCACGACATAGCATCCTCCCGTATCGGGGACTTTTGCTGCCAAATATTCGGAATCTGCGGAGGATTCCAGAAATCCCAGCTCGTCCCGCAGCCACTGAATCAGCGCGCCTGCAATAAAAATGGAGCCTTCTAAGGCATAGGTGACGGTCCCGTCCAGCCCCCAGGCGATGGTAGTGACCAGGCCGTTTTTGGAAAACACGGGTTTTTCTCCGGTATTCATCAGCAGAAAGCACCCTGTCCCGTATGTGTTTTTGGCGTCGCCCGCGGAAAAGCATGCTTGTCCGAACAGTGCTGCCTGCTGATCCCCGGCCGCGCCGCCAATCGGGATTGGACCGCCGAAGAAGGCGGGGTTTGTTTTGCCGTAGAGGCAGCCGGACGGTTTGGGCGCAGGCAGCATGGATTTCGGGATATCCAGTTCGGCTAAAATTTCATCGTCCCATGTCAGCGTATGGATGTTAAACAGCATGGTGCGGGACGCGTTGGAGTAGTCGGTGACGTGTACCTGCCCCTGCGTCAGCTTCCAGATCAGCCATGTTTCCACCGTTCCGAACAACAGATCGCCGCGTTCGGCTTGTTCTCTTGCGCCGGGTACATGATCCAGGATCCATTTGAGTTTGGTGGCGGAGAAGTAAGCGTCGATGACCAGGCCCGTTTTCTGGCGGAACAGTTCGGTCAGTCCTTTTTCTTTCAGCAAATCACAGTAACCGGAGGTCCGGCGGCACTGCCAGACAATGGCATGATATACGGGCACGCCGGTGTGTTTGTCCCAGACGATTGCCGTTTCACGCTGGTTGGTAATGCCGATGGCATGGATCTCTGCCGCCGTGGCGCCGATGTTTGCCATTGCCGCCTGCGCGACCTCTAACTGGGTTGACCAGATTTCCTGTGCATCGTGTTCCACCCATCCCGGTTTCGGGAAGTACTGTGTAAATTCTTTCTGCGCCATACTGCACAGTTCACCGTTGTGGTTAAACAGGATGCAGCGGCTGCTGGTCGTCCCGGCGTCAAGCGCCATGATATAGCCTGCCATAGAAAAACCTCCTTTTGGAAATGTCTGTTTTGATTTGGATCCATTTTAGCATGCGGTAAGGTGCGGGGCAAGGTGAAATTTCTGACGGATTGCGGCAGGGCGGCTTTTAAGACAGGCGCCGCGGACCAATTGCCGATCATTTACAGAAATATTCCGTATGTCTTTTTCAGTTTTGCCGCATACTATAACGAGCCGGATTTACGCTGCGCAGGAAGCACAAAATCCTGCGGCGCGTGTTCGTTTGGCTGAGTATGGAAAGGAAAAGGGATTGAACGATGAAAGCATATCTGGAAATTATGGAAGTACATGGGCGTGAAATTATGGATTCGCGCGGAAACCCCACGGTAGAGGCGGAAGTGCTTGTCAAAAACCATCAGACGAAACGGGTATCGGCAGGAAGGGCGGCAGTGCCGTCAGGAGCGTCTACCGGGCAGTTTGAGGCGGTGGAGCTGCGTGACGGGGACAAGCGGTACGGCGGGGCAGGCGTGGAACAGGCAGTTTCGCATATCAATCAAAAAATTGCCAAAAAGCTGGTCGGCAAAAATGCGCTTGACCAGAACCACATAGACGCCTTTTTAATTGCGTTAGACGGTACGGACAATAAGAAGCGGTTTGGCGCCAATGCCATATTGGGGGTGTCTGTTGCGGTTGCAAAAGCAGCGGCAAACGCGCTCTGTATGCCGCTGTACCGGTATCTGGGCGGAAGTTTTGCGCACCGGCTGCCCGTGCCGATGATGAACATTCTAAACGGCGGGAAGCATGCGAAAAATACGGTGGATTTCCAGGAATTTATGATTATGCCGGTCGGCGCAAAATCCTTTAAGGAGGCGCTTTGCATGGGGGCAGAGGTATATCATGCCCTAAAAAGGATACTGGCAGGCGACCAGAAGTCCACCGCAGTCGGGGACGAGGGCGGGTTTGCGCCGGATTTAAAGGATGCGTTTGAGGTATTTGATTATCTGAAACGGGCCGTAACGGAGGCCGGGTACGAGTGCGGCAGGGATATTGTATTTGCGATGGATGCGGCAGCCTCGGAGCTGTATCAGAACGAAAAGGGCTGTTATTATTTTGAAGGGGAAAGCCGGATCTGCGGTGCGCCCGTTATCCGTACAACAGAGGAAATGATTGAATTGTATGAAAAGCTCTGCAGCAAGTATCCGGTGTGGTCAATTGAAGACGGCCTTTACGAGGAGGACTGGGCAGGCTTTGAGAAACTGACCGGGCGGTTAGGCAGCAAGGTGCAGTTAGTCGGCGACGATTTATTTGTAACCAATACAAAGCGTCTGAAAAAAGGAATCGAAACGGGCTGCGGTAATTCCATTCTGATTAAGCTCAACCAGATCGGGACGGTTTCGGAAACGATGGAAGCGATTTGCACCGCCCACCGGGCAGGCTATACGGCAGTGGTGTCGCACCGTTCGGGCGAAACGGAGGATACGACCATTGCGGATCTTGCCGTTGCGTTAAACTGCGGCCAGATTAAGACCGGAGCGCCCTGCCGGACAGACCGTGTGGCCAAATACAATCAGCTTCTGAGGATCGAAGAGGAGCTCGGGGATACGGCCGTATACGGAAAATGACCGAAAATAAGTCTTGAAATACCCTGCCACATATGCTATACTACTAAAAGTTACGAAAACGGTAAACAATAAGATTGCAGGAGGTAATACCCGTGGCAGTAGTAAAGACGATTGTAACAGTTGCTTTTATTTTAATATGCCTGGCATTGACCGTAATCATTTTGATGCAGGAAGGGAAATCCGCAGGGCTTGGTGCCATTGCCGGTGCAGCGGACACCTACTGGGGCAAGAACAAAGGCCGTTCCATGGAAGGGATGCTTGTCAAAGGCACAAAGATCCTGGTTGTATTATTCATCGTGATTGCCGCAGTGCTGAATATCGGAAGCTTTTAAGAGAGCTGTCCTGCCGGATGCGGCAGTAGTGGAGTCTGTCTTTTTGGCAGGCTTCATTTGGTTTTTGGGAAAGAATAAAAAGGAACAGCAAACAGCTTCCATCCTCTGCCGGATGGAAGCTGTTTGGATATACGGGAAACAGAAAGGAGGCATAAAGAATGGATCAGGAACAGATGCAGAAACGAAAAAAAGCCATATACGGGCTGATTTGCGATAAAATGTATGTACCGATGAAAATAAAAGAGATAGCGATGCTGCTGTCTGTCCCAAAGAGCGAGCGGCATGAGCTGGAAGAGGTCTTAAACGCCCTCATAGACGACGGCAAGGTACAGGTATCCGCAAAGGGCAAATACGCAAAAGCAAAAGGAAACCTTCTCACCGGCACGTTTATCGGACATGCGAGGGGCTACGGGTTTGTGCAGGCACAAGAGGGCGAAGACGACATATTTATTCCGTCGGATCAGCTTGGCGGCGCATTTCACAAAGATATCGTGCAGGTTGCCGTTGCCCCCGTTTCTTCCGGAAAGCGCCGGGAGGGGAAGGTGGTAAAAATCATTTCCCGCGGGACGGCACAGGTCATCGGGACATACGAAGCCGGTAACAGCTACGGGTTTGTCATTCCGGACGATCCGAAAATCGGCAGGGACATTTTCGTGCCAAAAGAGCGCGCAAAGGGAGCCGCAGACGGCCATAAGGTCGTTGTACAAATCACCGACTACGGCAAAGCGGGCAAAAAACCGGAAGGCAAAATCCTTGAAATCTTAGGGCACAAAAACGATCCCGGGACGGATATTGCGGCTTTGATCAAAGCTTATGAAATCCCGGTCGAATTTCCGGAAAAGGTATTGAACCAGGCGGTGCGCGTGGCAAAGGACGTGTCCGAAGCAGACCGGGCGGGGCGTGTGGACCTGCGGGATTTACAGATGGTCACGATTGACGGCGAGGATGCAAAGGATCTGGACGATGCGGTTTCTCTGACCCGGGAAGGCGGGGTGTACTGCCTGGGCGTGCACATTGCCGACGTTACCAATTATGTGCAGGAGTACAGTGCGCTGGACTGTGAGGCGGCGGAGCGGGGGACGAGCGTGTATCTGGTGGATCGCGTCATTCCGATGCTTCCGCATACGCTCTCGAACGGCATTTGTTCTCTGAATGCAGGAGAAGACCGCCTGGCGTTAAGCTGTATGATGAAAATAGACGAACAGGGAAAGGTCATCGATCATACGATTGCCGAAACCGTCATACGGGTGGACCGGCGGATGAGCTATACCGCTGTAAACAAAATCTTAGAGGATCCGGATTCACGGGAGGCGAACGAGTGCGGGGAGCTTGTGCCGATGCTGACGCGTATGGGTGCGCTGGCTTTGATTCTGCGTAAAAAGCGGATGCAGCGCGGTTCCATCGACTTTGATTTTCCGGAAACCAAGATACGGCTGGACGCCGGGGGGCATCCGGTGGAAATCAAACCCTATGAGCGGAATGCGGCGACCCGGCTGATTGAGGATTTTATGCTGATTGCCAACGAAACCGTAGCCGAGCATTTTTTCTGGCAGCAGACGCCGTTTGTGTACCGTACGCATGAGACGCCCGATCCCGAGAAAATCCGCAGGCTTGCGCTGTTTATCAATAACTTCGGGTATTCCATCCATATCGGTACGGATGAAATCCATCCGAAGGAGCTGCAGAAGCTGCTGCAGAAAATAGAAGGATCGGACGAAGAGCTTTTAATCAGCCGCCTGACGCTGCGTTCCATGAAGCAGGCAAGGTATTCCGTTTCCGGTTCCGGGCATTTCGGGCTGGCAGCATCGTATTACTGCCATTTTACTTCGCCCATCCGCCGGTACCCGGATCTGCAGATCCACCGCATTATAAAAGAATGCCTGCGCGGCAGGATGAACGAGAAGCGTCTGTCGCATTATGAGGAAATTCTGCCGGAGGTGGCGGCACATGCAAGCGAAACGGAACGGCGTGCCGAGGAGCTTGAGCGGGAAACGGACAAACTAAAGAAAGCGGAATATATGTCGGAACATATCGGGGAACAATTTGAAGGCGTGATTTCCGGCGTGACGGCATGGGGGCTGTATGTGGAGCTGCCGAATACCATAGAGGGGCTTGTCCATGTCACTTCGCTTACGGACGACTTTTATGAATACGCAGAAGCGTCCTATGAGCTGGTGGGAAAAGCCACGAACCGCCATTATAAGCTGGGACAGCGGGTCACGGTCACGGTCGCGGGGGCAGACCTGCTGCGCCGCACCATAGATTTTGAACTGGCAGAAGAGCCGGAAGAAGCAGGGCAGAACGCCGTATAAAAAGACGGTGAGGGGAAAGGATAAGGGAGGACAGGATGGCAAAGGAGAACATCAAACTCATTGCAAACAACAAAAAAGCGAGGCACGATTACTTTCTGGAGGAAGACCTTGAAGCGGGCATCAGCCTGCACGGCACGGAGGTCAAATCGCTGCGCATGGGCAAATGCAGTATCAAAGAGGCTTATGTTAAAATCGAACAGGGGGAAGTGATCCTGTACGGGATGCATATTTCCCCCTACGAAAAAGGGAATATTTTTAACAAGGATCCCCTGCGGCCCAAAAAGCTTCTGCTGCACAAAAAAGAAATCCGCAGGCTTAAGCAGAAGATAGCCGAAAAAGGCTATACGCTTGTCCCGGTGCAGGTGTATTTTAAGGGGAGCCTGGTGAAGGTGCAGATTTCGCTTGCAAAGGGCAAAAAACTGTACGACAAGCGGGAAGATATTGCCAAAAAGGATCAGCGCAGGGAAGCCGAACGCAATTTTAAGGTGCGAAATTTATACTAAGGGTTGATTATTTAAAAATATTTGATATAATAGGAACGATATCAGGGCCAGTAAAGGTTTCGACAGGGATCAGGAAGCTGGAGAAGCGAGCCGCATGGAATGCGTCAAATGCCAAACTTAAATTAAACGCTAACGATAATTTAGCATACGCTGCCTAGTTGCAGCAGTCCGCCCCGGGGCACCTGCACCCCGGGAACCGGGCTTCGACGATGCAGGAAACGACACGTATTAAGCTTTGCGTATGTGGGCGTATCATGAAGCTACCAAAACAGGGATTGTGTTTGTTCAAGCCCTGCGGAGGGAATGACAAAGAATAAACTACGCTCGTAGAAGGACAGGGGATTGGTTTTTGGACACGGGTTCGATTCCCGTCTGGTCCAGTCGGACAGAACGGGACTGCCGGAAATGACAATTGTCATTCCCGGGCAGTTCCGTTTTTTCTGTAGGAACGATCCTTTTAGGAACAAGCAATAAAAACGACAGCCAGACAGAAACGGAGTGTAACAGCCGGATATGATTACAAGCACCGCAAATCCCCAGGTAAAGAACCTGGTTTTATTAGGAAAAAAAGCAAAGGCAAGAAAAGAACAGGGCGTATTTGTCGTAGAAGGCAAAAAGATGTTCGAGGAGGTTCCGCGCGAATGGATACAGAAGGTATACGTATCCGAAGCCTACCTGTCTAAGGAAGGGCTTTCGGACGTTTCTTATGAGCTGCTTTCCGATCATGCCTTCAAAGCCGCCGCAGGAACGCAGACCCCGCAGGGCATTCTGACGGTTGTGCGTATGCCGAAATGGGACGTCTCTCTTATGCTGCAGAAGGAGGATGCCGGTTTTTTACTGCTGGAGGGCATACAGGATCCCGGCAACCTGGGCACGATGCTGCGTACCGCGGAGGGCGCGGGGATAGCGGCCGTGATCGCAAGCCCGGAAACGGCGGACGTATACAATCCAAAGGCCATACGCGCAACGATGGGGAGTATTTACCGCGTG
>CAMSEJ010000021.1 GCA_947057405.1 uncultured Roseburia sp. | reverse complement strand
GAGATCATGCCATGTGACTGGAGTTCAGACGTGTGCTCTTCCGATCTCCCAGGCACATTATAATTGTTGCACGTTTGCTGCTTTTCCAAATCAATTCCAGCAATTGGCTGTCATTGATAACCGGAATGCCGCATATATTATTGACGGTTTCATTAAATACAACAAAAAAATAATCAACGTTAATTTGCCCTTCTGCAAGCAACAGTTCGCCCCATAGCGCTGTGGTAATTACAATACATAAACCACCGTTTTGATTTATACAGTCCCCAATATTTTCATAGTTGTTTTTAAAACACAAGCCTTTTTGAGTCAATTCGTGTATCTCCTTTATTTGGTATTTTTATTGTCTGTATTATACCACGGTTTTCTTTGTGCCGCAATTCGGGTTTTATTTCTTTTTGCCGAACTGGCTTGTTGCTCCTGGAATATGTCAAATGTTTTTGCATTCAAAGTCCGGAAAGTATTTTCGTATTGTACAACGATGAAATCTCGATTGACTTTGCTTTTTTTGTTCGTTATACTTTTTATATATCATAAAAATTAGTTTGGAATGGAGCAGTGTCCGATGCGAACCAGAATATACACGATGACGCACAAGCGTTTTTTAGAACCGGAAGACAATACATTATATATCCCTTTGCATGTAGGCCGTGCATTGGGCGGAGATTTGGGTTACATAGGTGATGATACCGGCGAGCATATTTCACAATGGAATGATCGTTACGGTGAGCTGACAGGCGTTTACTGGGTCTGGAAAAACGATAAGGATTCCGATTTGATTGGAATTTGCCATTACCGTCGTTTTTTTGTAGACCAGGATCGAAATTTGCTTAGACGAACCGATTACGAACGCCTGTTGAGCAGCTATGACGTTATCGTTTCTCCCGGCATGACAGCGGATCAGCCTTATTTACAGTACTATGGGGAAGCGCACAATATAGAGGATTTGTATGCGGTGGGACGGGCCGTAAAAAGCCTGTACCCTGACGATTATCCACTGTTTGAACAGGTGATCGGTCAGCCAAAGTATTATTACGGTAATTTGATGGTAACAGGACGTGAGCTGTTTATGGATTATGCCGACTGGCTGTTTTCGATTCTGCGGGAAGCGGAGCAGGAGATTGATGTCAGTACCTATGATCTGTATAACCGCAGGGTATTTGGTTTTTTGTCCGAGCAGTTATTGCTGCTTTGGATTACCAAAAACAGGCTGAAGGCATATGAATGTCCGATTGGAATTACGGCGGAAAAAGCAGAGACGGTGGAATTAAAGCATGCTGTTTCCCAGTTGGTAAAAATGGGAGAAATTTCGCAGGCAAAGGAACTGTTTTATGAAATGCTCCATATCAGGCCGGATGTCCGCCTGGAGCTTTCCGATATCAAGGGGGAAATCCCGGTGATAGAACAGCTTTTATATATCATGGAGGAAGAACGGGCTCGTGGAATTGGTGGGCTCTGCCAGTATTCGGTACACCTGGATCGCCAGATTGTCCACTATCGGAGCGTTGCGGAGATGTTAAATGCATGCGGCCAGGGGCAGTTTGATGAAGCGTACAGGCAATATTTTCTTAAAAATGGGGTTTCCTGGGTCATGGTAGCGGTGATGTTAATGAACTGCCCGGGTATTATTTCGGACAAAGCAGCTGTACTGGAGCAGATAAAGCGGTTTTACATGCAGAACGGTAAAGCAGAAGATGCCAACGGGCTGGAAGGGGTACGGCTTTCATGAACTTATCGGTGTGCATTATTACGAGAAATGAAAAAGAAAATCTGAGGGAATGCCTGCAAAGGCTTACCGGATACGGCCTGGAGCTGGTGGTAGTGGACACCGGGTCTGCGGACGGGACGATTGCCATGGCATCCGAATTTACACAGGCGATTTATGAATTTCCGTGGTGCGGTGATTTTGCAAAAGCAAAAAATTTTGCGGTTTCAAAAGCTTCCAACAACATGGTTTTTGTGTTGGACAGTGATGAATGGATCAAAGCTGCTGATATTTTGAAACTGGAAAGCCTGATAGCGGAGCAGCCTGCGGCGGTGGGAAGGATACTGCGGATAAACTACCTGCAAAACGGGCAGGGGCAGATGGAAGCGAAGGAGTATATCAACCGTATCTTTGACCGCAGGTATTATCACTACGAAGGCAGAATCCATGAACAGCTTGTGGCAAACGATCATTCCTGTTATCAAACATACCCTGCCCCGATCGAAGTGGAACACAGCGGGTACTTTTTGACGGACGCAGAGAAGCAGAATAAAGCATTGCGTAATCTTGGGCTGTTAAAAGAGGTGCTGGAAGAAGAGGGGGAGGATCCGTATATTTTATACCAGCTCGGAAAAGCCTGTTATATGATGAAGGATTATGAGGGGGCGTGCCATTATTTTTCCCGGGGGCTTTCGTTTGAACTGGAGACGAATCTGGAATTTGTCATTGATATGGTTCACTGCTATGGCTATGCGCTGCTGAATGCCGGGCGCGCCGAGGAGGCGTTGGGATTTACCGGAATTGAAGAAGCGTTTGGCGGGACTTCCGACTTCTGGTTTTTGATGGGGTTCATCTATATGAACAATGAGCGGTACCGGGAGGCGGTTGCGGCGTTTGAACGGGCAATTTCACTCCATAAAAGCAGTGTAACGGGGGCGGATTCCTACCTGGCCAATTATAATATAGGTGTGATTTATGAGTGTTTGTCCGAGATGGATTCGGCGGTTGATTTTTACTGGAAATGCGGCAGTTACCTCCCTGCGGTGCGCCGCCTGGGGCAGTATTACGAACAGAAAAACCCGGTTCAGGCGTATTTGTACTATCGGCAGCAGGCGTTTCTTTGCCAAAACAGTGCAAAGAAAGAGCTGGAGGAGCTGGCAGAGACGCTCCGAAAAACACATCATATCCATGTTCCCAAAACGGCAATTGTAATTCTTTCCTATAATACCCGGACAGAAACGCAGGAATGTATCGAAAGCATCCGCAAAAGCTGTGCCCCGGGCACATATGAGCTGGTTGTGGTGGACAATGCGTCTGTCGATACCAGTACGGATTGGCTCAGAGGGCAGGCAGACATCCGGCTGATTTGTAATACGGTAAACCGGGGATTTCCTGCCGGATGCAACCAGGGAATTGAGATGGCGGGAGACGACTGTGATATCTGGCTGTTAAACAGCGATACGTTAGTACCGGAGCATGCTCTGTTCTGGCTTCAAATGGGCTTGTATGAAACGGAGCAGGTCGGTGCGTGCGGAAGCGTGTCCAATCATTGCCCGAATTACCAGAATATAGAGGAGAACGCGGTAACTGCGGCAAGTTATCGGGAATATGCCGTGCGCCATCCTGTTTCGGTTTCCAATTCGTATGAGAAAAAGACATGGCTGGTAGGGTTTTCACTGCTGATCAAACGAAGCGCTTTGGATGCGGTTGGGCTGCTGGATGAGAGGTTTTCGCCTGGGAATTTTGAGGATACGGATTTGGGGTATCGTCTGGCACAGGCGGGGTTTGTGCAGCTTTTGTGTAAGAACAGCTTTGTATTCCATTATGGCAGCAGGAGCTTCGGACGCAAAAGAGAGCAGTTCTTGAGGCTGATGGGGATCAACCGGCAGAAGTTTACGGAGAAATGGAAGCTGCATCCGTCCCGGTTTTCATATGTCAAAACATGGGAAATCGGACAGATTTTGAGAAAACGGGAAGAAAGGTTTTGCGCTTTGGATATCGGCTGCGGTACGGGGGCGACATTAGCGAGGATCCGGTATCTGTTTCCGGAGGCTTGTACAATCGGGATAGAGTGCGAGCCCCTGGCAGCGAAGCTGGCGCAGATGGCAGCGGAGACGGTGATTTGCGCGGATATTCTGGAGCTGGAGGACGAGGCGCTGGAGGAAGCGTCCGCTGATGTCATACTGACCGGAGGCATTTGGGAGCATGCGGCGGACGCATCGCGTCTGTTTGAGAAGCTTTGCCGCTGGTTAAAGCCGGACGGAACGGTCACGGGCAGTTTTTATCATGCCGGCCATCCGTTTCGCGAAGGGATACCGGAGTGTTTAAAGGAATATGATATTGGAATATGCGGTCCGGGGCATGTGCAGTATTATACCGCGCAAGAGTGGGTGGAAGCGGCAGGGCAGTACGGCCTTGTACTGGATGAAATGAGCTTTTGCCGGGAAGCACATACCGGAGAGCCGGATGTGCCGTATCAGTATTTTTGGAGGGGGCATATCCGTTGACAGAACAGGAAATGCAGATGCCCGCCGGTCCTTTGCTCTTTGTTTTGGGAGAAAATGCGGCGGGCTAATTTTATATCAAATGCCCACAGCGAAAAAGATCTCGTTTAGTTTCGTTTCATAAGAGAAACCGGATTGTATTTTCTGCCATCCGTTGCAGGCGATTTCCCTGCGTTCCTTCTCATGTGTGAGAAAATATTCTGCTTTGGCAAGCAAATCCTCATCCGATTCAAAATAGATAAAATCCTCTCCTGCGACAAAATATTCTGCCAGTTCCGGCTGGTAATTGGATAACAGGAAACCGCGCGCGCCCATGATATCTAAGCAGCGCAGCGGGATGCCGCTTGTAATGGAGCGCAGCGAGATATTCAGGTTGATTTTTGAATCCCGGAATACAAACGGCATTTCTTCGGTATAAGAAACGGCGCCGTGCGGCCTGCAGTTTGGAACTGTCTCACAGGACGAACCGGAAAACAGATCCAGCGTGTAGGTTTGGGCAGTTTTTTGCAGCAGGCGGATCCGTTCGGCGGAAGTAATTTTCTGATCCAGCATATTGATGATAATCTGACGGGGAGAAAAGGTATAAGCAGGATTTTCCTCTAGTTTGATGTAGGAAAGCGCATCCTTTAAAATATCATCGCTAATCAGCTCTTCCAGGAAATGGTATCCCCATATTTCCTGCTGCGCCCGCATGACGCCGTCAAAATATCCGCGCAGCCGGTCCGGAAGATATTGTATCTGATCATACATATTGTTTTCATACAGGCTTCCCATGAAGGAGATATCGTAAGAAAAAGCGTTTTCCTGTCCGTCTCGCCCGTTTGGCGCTAATTGTTGGTTTAACCGGTGTGTATTGACGGCAAGCGGCATATGCCAGGCATGTTCGGCGCCCAGCGAGCATGCCTGGCTGTACAGCGCCCGGTCAAATAGAAAAAGATAGTTGCAGGGATTTCTGACGGTGCGGGAATAGATGGTAAGGTTCGGGCAGTCGTAGATCCATGCGATGTAAGGAAGCTGATGCTTTTGGGCAATGGCGGACAATATCGGAAAATAATTGAAGGTAAAAATACAGTCGAATTTGTATTGGCGGAGCAGCTCTTCTATTTGCAGTTCCCGGCCGGGGTCGGAATCGTAGCTGTCGAAACGGCCGGTTAGTTTGGCGAACGAATAACCCAGGCGGGAAAAAGACTGTTCGATGTCTGCGGAGGAATTTTCATTCCAGCAATAGTATAAGATGTTCATAAACAAATACCTCGTTTCATTGTTGGTTTGTGTAGTATATAGGTTTGGGATTATTGGAGCATAAATCAAAATCACACTTATCTTAGCATAAAGGAGGTATTTGTACAAGGGATTACGCAGGGGCAGAATGCCGTAAATTTTGTTTGCGGGCGGCGTTAAGATTATGGGGGGATTGTCCGATATTAATAGGAGAAAACGTATAGAAAGGGAAGGCTATGACGGCCGGGTAAAGAATCATGGAAGATAAAAGAGCAGAACAGAAAGAAGCGTTAGAGGTATTAATGGAGTTTAACGGACGGGTACTTAAGAATATGAATATCGTCGTAAAGGAGTTGTCCGGTAAGCGCCTGGATGATACGAACCAGTTTTTAAAGGGCATTATTGATGCGGTGAACTGGGAAGTAGAGGTTGTAAATGGTACAATGGGTTTGTTGAATGATGGCAAAGAACGGATTAATAAAGAACAGTTTAATGCAAAAATCGTTGCATTCAGTGATGCCATTGCCGCAAAGGACGACCAGAAAATGGCAGATGCGGTGAAAGAGCTGATTCCGGAATTTGAGAATCTGGGAAAAGCGGCGGAAGAAGTAACGGCATAAGGAAAATGTGAGGCAGGAAGTGTGAGCTTTCTGCTTTTTCATTTGCACTTACAAAGCCGGTGTAAGGTTTGAAAAGGCGGGAGAGACAGCGTGATATTAAAGAATGAAAACGATATTTATATTTTTTTTGAAGCAATTGAGCAGCTGGAACCCGGCAGGGTGCTGGATGTCGGGATGTTTTTAAAACGCATCGGATGTGTATCCCGTAAAGCGATGAACCGGGAGGTTCCGGAAGAGACGCAGCTGGACGGTGTGGATTTTTTCCCGGAAACGAATTTTCCGGTCTGGGATGGGATATACGACAGTGTTCTGGATGTCGATGGGTTTGCTGCAAAAGGGACGCCGGATTTATATGGACTGGCGGTGGTTTTGGGAACGGAAGAATTTTATCGGCAAAAAGCCTGCCCGTTTATGATACAGAACATATCACAATGCGCCCGTTATGCGCTTGTAAGCCGGTATTCGGAACAATGGAAGCAGGCGGCGCCCTTTTTAAGGAGTATTGAGTTACAGGTAGAGCAGGATCGTTACTATCTTTTGGATTTGGGGGAAGCCTGATATGGATACAAGAATGTATGTGATGACGCAGAAAAAACTGGAGGAAATCCCGGATAAGATGTATCTGCCGCTGCAGGTAGGGAAAGCGGGCAGGCCGTCTCTGGGATATCCAGGTGATGATACGGGGGAGCAGATATCCGAAAAAAACCCGTTTTACTGTGAATTGACAGGGATTTACTGGGTCTGGAAAAATGTGAAGTGTGATCTGGTAGGCATATGCCATTACAGAAGGTATTTTACGCGTAATGGGAAGCTTTTGGATCGGGAGTATATTGAAAAAACGATTCAAAAGTATCCTATTATTATACCGGGCAGCAGTTGTGTGAATGAGCCGGACGCATTTCGTCACTATGCCAAACGGCATAACGGCAGGGATTTGGAGCTGTGCCGGGAAATCATCCGTAAAAAATGTCCCGACTATCTGGCTGCTTTTGAGTTTGCGATGAACACGGTTTTGGTTTCTACCTGTAATATGTGGATTACGAGAAAAGATATTTTTGACCGATACTGCAGCTGGCTGTTTGATCTATTGTTTGAAGCGGAAAAAGAGATTGCGTTTTGGGAATATGACGACTATCAGAAACGGGTTATGGGTTTTCTGGCGGAACGTTTATTTCGTGTATGGCTTTTTATGCAGCCGGAAGCGATTATGGAGGAAACGATTACACTGGCGGATTCGTCGGAGTTTTCTCATGCAAAGAAAAGGGCAGACCTGCTGTATCAGTGTGTCAGGCTCAAAATAAGGCCGCTGCTTGAGCTGTATCAGGCGGGTGCAATGGAGAACGGATTGGTGCAGCCGTTTTGCTGTAAAGATGATTTTGAACAAAAGGTTCCCGTGTGGGTATGCTGGTGGCAGGGAGAGGATGAAATGCCGGAGCTGATCAGAGGGTGCATCGGGAGTGTAAGGAAGTGCCTGCCGAAGGATAAAACGGTATTGAGGCTGATTACCCTGGAAAACTGTATGGAGTATGTCACGTTTACGGAGGAAGTGATCCGAAAGTTTAATGAGGGAAAGATTTCATACGGGCATCTTTCAGAGCTGTTAAGGGCGGAACTGCTGTTCCGTTACGGAGGGATGTGGGTGGATGCTTCGGTTTTTTTCATAAAGCCCATAGAACGGAATCTGCCGGAACGGCGATTGTTCACGCTGAGATCGGAACCGCCGGAACGGGAAGATGATATCGCAAAGGGAAGATGGTTCAAAGGCCTTTGGTTTGCGCAGAAAGGGCATAAACTGTTCCGGTTTTTAACAGAGAGTCTGTGGTATTACTGGGAAGTCGGGGATGAGCCGGCAGAGGGCAGTCTTATAGACGATCTGATCGCGGCGGCATATGATGAATTTCCGGAGATCCGGCAGGAGCTGGAGCAAAGCGGAGCGTGCGGAAATGCGGTGTTTTTGATGCATCGGTGGATGAATCGAATCTATACGCCCGAGCGTGCGGCAGCACTGGAGGATTATGGCACATTTTATCAGTTAGACCACAGGGCGGCTTATCGCAAAGAGAATATGGCAGGGGAGCGGACATTATATGGATATCTGTTTACGGAAGGAGAGAATGAGGTATGAATATTGTTTTGTTATCCGGCGGTTCCGGCAAGCGTCTCTGGCCGCTTTCCAATGAAATACGTTCCAAGCAGTTTATTAAGTTATTTCCGGGGGAGGACGGCAGGTACGAATCTATGATACAGCGTATGTACCGTGGGATTTGCAGGCTGGATCAACGGGCATCCGTTACGGTTGCTGCGAGTAAGGCGCAGGTTTCGTCCATTCGCAATCAGCTGGGCAGTGAAGCGGGTATTTCGGTGGAGCCATGTCGGCGCGATACTTTTCCGGCAATTGTACTGGCAGTGTCCTATCTGAAAGACGTGCGGCAGGTCGATCCCAAGGAAGCCGTCATTGTCTGTCCGGTGGATCCTTATGTAGAAGACGATTATTTCCGGATGCTTCAGCGTCTGGGGGAACAGGCGGCAGTAAGCAGTGCAAACCTTGTTTTAATGGGGATTCAGCCGACATATCCCAGCGAGAAATACGGTTATATCATTCCGAAAGAAACGGGGACGGTCAGTGATGTCCTGGAATTTAAGGAAAAACCGGACAGGAGGCGCGCAGAAGCTTATATCGGCCAGGGGGCGCTCTGGAATGGAGGCGTATTTGCGTTCCGCCTCGGGTATATGCTGGAACGGGCACATGAGATGATTGATTTTACAGATTATTACGATTTATATGATAAATATGCATCCTTACCGAAAATCAGTTTTGACTATGCCGTGGTGGAAAAAGAACCTGAAATACAGGTGATGCGTTTTTCCGGCTCGTGGAAGGATCTGGGCACATGGAATACCCTGACTGAAGCAATGGAGGAGCACATTGTAGGAGAAGCCACTATGGACGATACCTGCAAGAACGTTCATATCATCAATGAAATCAGCGTTCCTGTTCTGGCTATGGGCTTACATGACGTCGTAATTTCCGCAAGCGCGGACGGTATTCTGGTGTCCGATAAAGAACGGTCCGGTTTTATGAAACCGTTTGTGGATCAGCTGGATCAGCAGGTTATGTACGCGGAAAAGTCATGGGGGAGCTTTCGGGTGCTGGATTTGGAACAGGGGAGTATGACGGTAAAGGTTACTTTAAATCCGGGGCACAGCATGAATTACCACAGCCATAAGAACCGGGATGAGATCTGGACGGTGCTGTCCGGTACGGGGCGCACGGTGGTCGACGGGATGGAGCAGGTCGTGCATGCGGGCGACGTGATTACCATGCAGGCAGGCAGCCGCCATACTGTGACAGCTGTGACGGAATTAAAGCTGATAGAGGTTCAGCTTGGCGAGGAGATTTCGGCAGATGACAAACAAAAATTCCGGTTGGAGCCGCAATAAGCCGTTTCTTTTAAAACCGGGCGCAAAGGATTATATTTGGGGCGGAAGCCGCCTGAACGATGATTTTTCAAAAGAGATTCCCATGTATCCGCTGGCGGAAACATGGGAATGTTCGACTCACCCGGACGGGCCGAGCGTAGTGGCAAGCGGGGAGTTTGCGGGACGGACGCTGGCAGAAGTGCTGTCGGCAAATCCGGGTTTTTTGGGGACGCATCCGCGGACACACGGAGAGCTCCCGATATTAATCAAGCTGATTGACGCGAAAGAGGATTTGTCGGTTCAGGTGCATCCTGACGATGAGTATGCAAATGTCCATGAAAACGGGCAGTCCGGCAAAACGGAGATGTGGTATGTGCTGGACGCAGAGCAGGACGCAAAGCTGATTTATGGTTTGTATCACGATACCAGCAAGGAGGAATTGAAACGGGGGATCCGGGACGGGACGGTAGAAAAATACCTGCAGAAGGTAACGGTCCGAAAGGATGATATGTTTTATGTAAAGGCGGGGACGATTCATGCGATTGGAAAGGGGATTTTGCTGGCGGAGATTCAGCAGAGTTCCAATCTGACCTATCGCCTTTATGATTACGATCGGACAGATGCAGGCGGAAACCGGCGCAGGCTGCATATTGATCAGGCGCTGGAGGCTGCCGATTTAAAAGGGGCAACGCTGCCCAAACAGCCGCTGCGGGTCTTAAAATACCGGCGGGGCTGTGCGGCAGAGCTGCTTTGCAGGTGTAAATATTTTGAGGTGCACCGGATGCTTTTAAATACGGAACGCTGCAGGGATATGGTGGGATACCGGACGGACGGCAGTTCCTTTCGGGTTCTGCTGTGTACGAACGGATGCGGCGTCATGATGACGCAAGACAGGGAAGCCTTTCCGTTTTTCAGAGGGGACTGTATCTTTTTTCCGGCAAATTCGGTGCAGGTGAAGCTGCACGGCAGGGCGCAGTTTCTGGATGTACGAGGGTAATGCAGACAGAGCGGGCAATGGGAGGGGCGTACCGTTCCCATTGCCCGCTTTGTTCTTCTTACTTGATCTTTATGCTCTTCTTCGCGCTGTATTTCGTATAAATCTTCGTTCCGTCTGCCACTTTATAAGCCCGAACCTTAAAATAATACGTCTTTCCGCTTTTTAATTTCTTCACCGTTTTTGATGCAGAGGTAAACGAAACCTTGGAGTAATCCGTAAAGTTGGAATGCTCGGAATACTTAAGCTGGTATCCTTCGGCGCCGTCCAGTTTATTTACGGTTATTTTTGCCTGTTTTTTCTTGGGGCTTTTCACGCTTTTTAGTGTGGGCTGCGACGCCTGAAATAACTGTTTGGCCATTGCGGCGAGTTCCTGTTGGGCGGCCTGGGCGGCTTCCTTTGCCGCTTTGATTTCCGCCTCCAGATAGGAGGTGTCGGGCTTTAGCCCGGCTGCCGCGGCAAGGAGCCGGTTGGCTGCCGCAGCCTGTTCGGCTGTCGTGACATCGCCTTTGGCTAACAGCGCTTCCGCAGCGGTTAATGCGGCCCGGAATACGTCAGCGGTTTCTTTTGTGTAGACGGAGGTATCGAACGTTTTATAGGCCTGGTAAACCAGATTTAACATGGAGTCTTTCCACAGATCTCCTGCGTCCGGACGCGCGATTCCCGTCTGGGAGGTTGTCTGGGTTCCGGTTAAGGCGTCCTGGTACAGCAGGTAATAGGCGGAAGCCGACCAGCTGAAGTTTTTGGTATGTAAGCCTTCTCCGGTGAGCGGGTTGTAATTTTCGCGGATGGGGCCGTCGCCCAGTACGCCTTCGGCATAGTCGAACAGCGAGTATGCCATTTGTGTGGCGTCACCGGTGTAGCCGTAATTCTGCAGCGCTTCGACGCCGTACAATGCCTGGTCCAGCCAGACGGGACCTCTCCAGTAAGTGGACGCCGAGAATTTGTCGTTGTCTTTGGAAGCGGTGGGGAACGGTACCTTTAAGTTGAATTTACCGGGATCGACCATGTTCTCTTTTACCTTCTGCGCCTGTTTGTCCGTGGCCAGGTTCGCCCACAGCGGGATCCATCCTTCCGTGCCTTTTCCGCGGTTGACAAGCAGCTTTTTGGAAGAGCCGTCCTGACTGATTTGCAGGTCGTAATAAAAGCCGGTTGCTTCGTCAAACATGTTGGTGTTGATGTAATCCCGTACTTTTAAGGCTTCCGATTCGTATTTTTTGGCGTCTTCCGGCAAGCCGAGCTCTTCTGCCATGGATTTCAGAAAGCCTTTTTCGGCGTATAAGTAGGCGTTTAAGTCTACGGATTCCTGGTTGATGGAATAGCCGATGACCTGGCCGGCGGCATTGGTATTCTGAAATACTTTTACGCCGATGTCGTCCGGACCGTTGCCTTCCTGGTCAAAACGCGTCGCGTTGTCCATACCGCTCTCCCAGGCGGCCGCTTCAATGATGGCGGCTTCGTCCAGGACGGGTTTGCCGTCTGTGCCGATTGCAATTTCCCATTCACCGGTCTGTTTGTTTTCGGTCCACAGGTAATGGGAATCGTGTACCATTGCACCGTATTCGGCGATGCCGTTTTTGTCCGTGTCCCGGTTATAGTACCACCAGTTGTGGTATGCCGCCAGTTTGGGATACATTTCTTTTAAAAAGGTGATATCCCGGGTCTGTTTGTAGACGTTCCAGACGGACCATGCGGCAAGCGGCGGCTTGGAGTTGCGCTCGTTCCAGTTCCCGCCGTCTCCGCCGCGTGCGCTGTCTTGGTTAAAAAAGATGCAGTCTGCGATTGCGCCGTTGTCCTGCGGGCGGATGGGATCGGCTCCGGTGATCTGGTAATCAAACAGCGCACGGATATTGTCCTGTGCCAGGGAGCCGTTAAACCGTGCGGTGGCTACGGCCTGTTTCCAGGAATCCCACGCCCACATGCCGATAAACCATTTGTAGGACATGGAGGGAACGACGCCGTCGTGCTTTAGGGCGCCTGCGGCGCTTCGCCAGTTGGTGGTCAGCGTTTCAATGGATTTTACGGCTGCGTTTTTGTAGAGCCGGCTTAGGGTGTTTTCCCGTCCGTGGAAGGTTTTGTCCAGATAGCCCTGCCAGCGCGCCGTATTTTCGTCAAAACAGCGCTGCGGGTTGGCGAACAGGGCGCCATTTGCGGCAAGCTCTTTTTCTTCTTCCGCCGCGGTAAAGGTAAAGCTCTGTGCCTGACAGGAAGTAAAGGATGCGCCGCTTTGGATGACGACGTCTTCGTCCAGCACGGATTCGTAGGAGAGGGCATCTTCCGCTACGGTTGTAGTAACGGCTTTGTCAAAGGCGATGTTAAAACGGTTCTCTGCCTTTGTCATGTAATTCCAGGTATTGCGCACGTCTTTGAACTGCACTTCGACACCCTGCGCCGTTGCCGAAAGGCGGGCGTCTAACGGGACGGAAGTACCTGTTTTTTCAAAAATCCTGCCGGTCCATTTCAGCTTTAACTGGAGCTGTGTGTCTTTCTGGGTATTTTCAATCGTTGTCCGGATAAGCGCCGTGCGGTCCGATACATAAATCAGTTCCAGGGAAAGCCGGAATTTGTCGGTTTGATAGGTCTGTATCAGTTTGCCGGGATAGTAAACCTGTTTGACGCTAGCGCTGTCAAGAGCGGAAAGGTCATAAACGGTTCCGTCTTTGTCGGTAATGACGATTTTGCTGACTGCATCCGACAGGTTTGCCGGGTACTCTTCTGCAATGATGACCGGGCCTGCAAAGCCGCCATACAGGTGTGTGGCTTCCTTTTCATGCAGGTAATATCCGTGCCATGCTCCGAGGTCGGAAAAATTGTTATATTTGTTGGTGCTGTAGCTGCCGTAAATCTCTTCGCCCGGATTGGCCGTAATATCCAGGACATTGGGGAAATCTTCAATATTGTTTGTAACGGGGGCAGCTTCTACACACAGCGGTGCTGCGGCAAGCGGCCGGATCATCCCGATTGCCAGTGCTGCTGCGCATAAACTGCTTAGAACATGTTTTTTTGTTGTCTTGTGCATTTTGAATGATACCTCCTAATCGTTTGATGTTTTTGCGGCATAAACTGTCAGACGGCAAAAACCGGCTGCCGGAAAGCAGTAAAGTCAGCGCCGCATATAAAAGGTATTATAGCATGGGGCAGGAGTCGGGACAAGGGGCTTTTGGCCGTCCGGAATAAACTGCTTGACAAATGTAAAAATCCGATCTATTATATAGATGTTCGATATATAGACTATCTATACAACAAAAAGGAGGAGTAACGATGGCGGTTGACAAAACACTGCTTTCCGGAAGTACGGCAATGCTTTTATTAAAGCTGCTTTCCGAACAGGACATGTATGGTTATGAAATGATTGAAGCGCTGCGGGACCGTTCGCAAAATATTTTTGAATTGA
>CAMSEJ010000020.1 GCA_947057405.1 uncultured Roseburia sp. | reverse complement strand
TCAGACGTGTGCTCTTCCGATCTAATCCGGATGCAACCGCAGCAGCCGTCAATGAAGCATACGCAGAGCTGCAGAAGGCCTATCAGGCGCTGGCGCCAAGCAATGGCGGCACGGTAAAACCACCGGTAATACAGGAACCGGCGGCCATCAAGAAGGGCGATACCGTAACCTATGGCAAAGTCATTTACAAAGTAAATAACGCGAACAAAAAGACGGTGGTTGCATCGAAGCTGAAAAATAAAAATGCAGCTTCCATTACAATTCCGGCTACTGTGAAAGTAAACGGAGTCAAATGCAAGGTGGTACAGATTTCCGGCTCCGCGTTCAAGGGGGCCAAAAAGCTCCAGTCGGTTGTTATCGGAAAGAACGTACAGGCTATCGGCAAGAATGCATTCAACGGCTGTACAAAGCTAAAGAAGATAACCTTTAATGGAACGAAGGCGCCGACCATCGGAAAAGCCGCATTCAAGAAGACAAATGAAAATATCAGAGTTAAGGTTTCAAAGAAGATGAATAAGAAAACGCGCAATCAGTTAAAGAGTAAGCTGACAGGCACAGGGGGCATGAGTAAAAAGCTGAAATTAAGCTAAGCAGAACAAAGGGCAGGCGGGCAACCGCCTGTCTTTTTCTGCGCTCAGAGAATGAACGGTTTTTGTACGCCATGCTCCGGAGTGTCTCCCGTCTTCCGCTTTTTTGCCGTGGAAATGACAAATTTTTATAGAAAAAAGAACTGGCTTTTTGTGTAAAAGTGTTATATGATAATAAAAGGACATTGTAGTTCATCTACATTGCAAAAAGAAAGATAAAGGAGGAACAGTATGAAGTTGAGAAACAGAGTGCTTTCGGCACTGCTGGCCGGAACACTGGCTGCAAGCGGGATGCCCGCCGGATTCGGGGCTGTCAATGTAAACGCCGCAGACGCCAGCTTTGCCGGGGAAGAGTGGTATGACCAGATTGCTACAGTTGAGGTGAACAGAGAACCGGCCCATGCGTATTTTACACCATACGAAACGGCGGAGCAGGCTCTTTTGAACGAGCAGTCTGCGCTTGATGATAAGGACGGTTCGGTTTACCGGATGTCTTTAAACGGCGACTGGAAGTTCAAATTTGCACAAAAGCCTGCAGACCGGGAGAAGAAGGTAAGGGGCGCAAATACAGCTGCTTATGTAGAAAACTGGGATACCGCGGGCTGGGATACCATCAAAGTCCCAAGTTCTATACAGGCGCAGAAAAATGAGGACGGCACATTTAAATATGAGAAGCCGATTTACAGCAACCAGAGGTATCCGTGGCAGAATTATGAAAGTGTCCCGCTTGGGGAAAATGTCGTTGCACCTACGGTGAATAACAGCGTCGGGCACTATAAGAGAACTTTTACCATTCCGTCAGAATGGGACGGAAGGGATGTATTTGTCCATTTTGAAGGCGTAGAGTCCGCATTTTACCTTTATGTGAACGGGCAGCAGGTCGGTTACGCAGAGGACAGTTATACATCCGACGAGTTTAATATTACTTCTTATTTGAAAGCGGGCGAGAATACGATTGCAGTAGAAGTATACCGCTGGTCGACAGGAAGTTACCTTGAAAACCAGGATTTTATCCGCTACAGCGGTATTTTCCGTGATGTCAACCTGTATTCCAAGAACCAGGTAGAAGTCCGTGACGTTTTTGTGAAAACAGAACTGGACGACGCATATCAGGACGCGACGTTAGAACTGGACGCTTCCATCCGGAACTTAGGTGATGCCGCCGCGGCCGGGAAGACGTATCAGGTGAAAGCAGAGCTGTATGAAATCGACGGGAAGACCAAGGTATGGGACAGCCCGCTTGAGATTGCAGTGAACGTTCCGCAGGCAAAGGCTACCGTAGAAGAAAAGGCAGACGATGAAGGCGTTACGGTAACCGGTTCCAAAGCCGTAAAAAACCCGAAGAAATGGTTTGCGGATACGCCGAACCTTTACCTGCTTTTGGTAGAGCTTAAGGATGACACCGGATATGTTGTGGAAACGCTTTGCCAGAGAGTCGGCTTCCGCGAGATTGATAAAGTAGACATCAACGAAGCAGGTCAGGAGCAGGCTCAGATTAACGGGAAAAAGATCATGTTCCGCGGGACGAACCGTCATGAAACAGATCATTTGGACGGCCGTGCATTGACAAAGGAAGATATCAAAGAGGATCTGTTCCTGATGAAGGAGTTCAATGTGAACGCGATCCGTATGAGCCATTATCCGAACGCTCCGTATACTTATGCGCTGGCAGACGAGCTCGGATTGTACATCTGTGACGAAACGAATGTAGAATCCCATATCGGCGCAAGCACCAACCATATTCCGTCGGGATATCCGGTGTGGAACAATTCTGTTATGGATCGTACCAAGAATATGGTGGAGCGTGACAAGAACCATCCATCCGTTGTAATCTGGTCACTTGGAAATGAGGCGACTTATCCGACTTATCCGATGGATGAGAACTACTGTTTCTACAACTCCACTCGGTGGATTTTGCAGCGTGATCCGTCCCGTCTGCGTAAATATGAGCGTGATAACCGTTATACGAAGGACGACAGGGAGCATTCCATGGTAGACATTTATTCCAGCCAGTACTGGGGTGTCAGCTCTGTGGAAGGCCATGTGGCAAATACGAACAATAAAGCGCCTTACATTCAGTCCGAGTATGCACATGCAATGGGCAACGGTCTCGGCAACTTTAAAGAATACTGGGATGTGTTCCGCAGCTACCCGAACGGACAGGGCGGATTTATCTGGGACTGGATGGATCAGTCCATGCTGACCAAAGCAGAAGACAGCGATGAGTTCTACTTCGGTTATGGCGGAGACTGGGGTGAAACCGTACACGATAATGATTTCTGCGCAAACGGCCTTGTCAATGCAGACCGTACTCCGTCGCCGGAATTATATGAAGTAAAGAAGGTTCATCAGGAGGTTTCCTTCTATAACGACGGTGCGGCCGCAAACGGCGAAGTGCGTATTGTCAATGAATTTTTAAATACCAACTTAAACAAATACAATATTTCCTGGACCTTAAAGGGAGACGATAAGCTGATTGGCAGCGGAAATCTGACAGAGGAGCAGAAAAATATTGCCCCGTTGTCCGAAAAAACCGTAACGCTCGCTTCGTTCCCGGCAGTCAATGCCGTAAAGGGATCCGATTATGTGCTGACGATGTCCGTAACATTAAAAGAGAACCAGACATGGGCAGGCGAATACGGCGGAAAGGCCGGAGAAGAAATTGCGTTTGAGCAGTTTGAACTTACCTATGACAATGCAGCGCCGCAGCCTGTTTTGGATGCGGACAAAATGCAGACGCCGACGGTCAATGAAACGGATGACCGGATTACGGTAACCGGAAAGACGGCTGTTACGGGCGGCAAGGATTTTGAGGTTGTCGTAGACAAGACAACCGGTTATATCAGCAGCTATAAGGTTGACGGGAAAACGCTTCTGGAAAACGGCCCGGTACCGGATTACTACCGCGCACCGGTCAGCAACGACCCGGGATTTTCAAACGGGCTGAAAAATGCAGCAGATAATTTCACGGTTGATCCGGATCAAATTACGGTAAACAAACAGCCCAAATCCGTTTCCGTCCATGTACCTGGAATGATATCAGGGATAAATTCGGAAGAGATCTTGGATTATGTGATTTACGGAGACGGACGGATTGTTGTAACGAATATTTTCACGCCGTCAAACGACGTTACTGATATAGCCAAAATCGGTATGAAAATGACGGTTGCAAAAGATTACGAAAAGCTTACCTATTATGGAAACGGTCCGCAGGAAAACTATACCGACCGAAATACAGGCGCTAAGCTGGCTGTATACGAAAGCACCGTAACCGATCAGTTTGAAGACAAATATGTCAAACCGCAGGAAAACGCGAACCGTACCGGTGTCCGCTGGACAGCTCTGCGTGCAGAGGACGGGACGGGAATCCTCGTATCGGCTGCAGATCAGATGGAAACAAGCGCGCTGCATTATAAAGCGGAGGATCTGGCGAAATATCGGCATCCGTACCAGGTTCCGGTACAGGAAAACACCATCCTTTCGGTTGCCCTGGTATCCAGAGGACTTGGAAACGCAAGCTGCGGCCCCGGCCCGTTGGGACAGTACATTATTTCAACCGGCACGACCTACAGCCAGACGTTTAGTATTTCCCCGATAACGGAGAAAACAGAGAACCAGGAGCTGATGGCGCGCAGCAATGTCAACGTAGAATCCGGCAATCCGCTTTCCGGTATTAAGGTGAACGGCACGGAGCTTACGTCCTTTGCACCGGGGAAAACAGAGTATAATTATGAGTATTTGGCAAACACTCTGCCGGGCGGTATGATTCCGAAGGTAGAGCCGGTCAAAATGTCGGATTCCGTAAGGACCATTGTAACACAGGCACAAAAAGTTCCGGGAGACGCAACGATTTATGCGGTATCTCCGTTTGGAATTGAACAGACCTATACGATCCACATTGCAGAAAGAGATCAGATTTATGTTTCCGATATGGAATGGGAAGTCGATCGGGGCGGATATTATCAGAATACCAGGGATCACTGCGGATGCGGCGCAGGCATGTCGGTTTATGTAGACGGAGCCGTGCAGAACTATGAAAAAGGGATCGGTTCGCACGCTCCTGCGGAAGTCGGCATCAACCTGGACGGGACAAGGGCGGATCGCTTTACGGCACAGGCCGGTATTTCCGCTTGTCAGTCTATCGGAGGCGCTTCCAATGTCAACTTTGTAGTCAAAGGGGACGGCAAAGAAATTTTCCGCCAGAACGGTGTGCGGGCAGGTGAGTCTTATCCGGTAGAATTAAATGTAAAAGGCATAAAACATCTTTCTTTAATTGCAGAGACGAACGGTGAGGATTCCAATGACCATGCTTTATGGGCAGACGCCCGGATATCTGCAGTTCCGAAAGTTGCGGCAACCTCCCTTATCGTTAAGGTTCCGAAGACAACGATGGAAGTAGAGGAGAAGATGCAGGCAGAAGCCGTGATTGCACCGGAAAATACATATGATCTGGTATCATGGGCTTCGTCTAACCCCCGTGTTGCAACCGTCAGCGAAGACGGCGTGATTACGGCAGTGGCCGTTGGCGAAGTAAACATTACGGCAGCGACCCAGGACGGCAGCAATGTCAAGGGAAGTGCCCGCGTTAAGATTGTTGTAAAACCGACGCCTCCGGAACCGATCATTCCGACTCCGGATAAACCGGTGGAACAGCCTCCGGCTCCGGTTGCCTTAGGCGCTCCGGCATCGGTGAAGGCGACCAGCAAGGCGGCCGGCGTAACGGTTTCGTTTGCGAAAGTAGACAATGCGGCATCGTATGATATTTACCGCAAATCCGGCAGCGGCGCGGCAAAGAAAATCGCCAGTGTGAAAAAAACTTCTTATGTAGACGCCAAGGCGCCGGGCGGTAAGAAATCTACCTATACGGTAGTAGCGGTTTCCGGCAGCGCTTCCTATACCGACAGTGCGGCAAGCGCAGGTGCATCCGTGACACTGCCCAAGGCAGTAACCGGGCTGAAAGCCAAAGCCGTAAAAGGAGGGGTTAAGATTTCCTTTAAGTCGGTAAAGGGTGCGAAGGAGTATACGATTTACCGCGCAACCAAGAAAAACGGCACTTACAAGAAGGTAAAAACGATTAAGAAAACAAGCTATACGGACAAGAAGGCGAAAAAGGGCCAGAATTACTATAAAGTAGTTCTGAAAAAAGGAAAGGTTTACAGCCCGGCAAGTAAAGTTGTATCAGCCAAGTTAAAAAAATAGTTACCGCACAGGAAAGATTTATGGCAGGAAGATCCAAAAGATCTTCCTGCCATATTTTATTTTTTGAAACAAACCCACTCCTATCGACAGAAATAGCGTATTTTTGTAGCCATAACATGTTAAAAATATTCAGTAAGCATTCATATGCGAAAATCCGGAAGGTACTAAACCGGCTTTTGCTGCATATATTATTGTAACAAATCGAAATGCCGTCGAAGTACAGTTCACCGGTACGAAAAACCGGGAAAGAGGAAGGGAGAAAAATTCATGGCAGATAAAATTTTTGAAAACAACCAGGTATCTATTGTAGGGACGATTGTATCCGATTTTCGGTATAGCCACGAGGTCTATGGGGAAGGCTTCTATATGGTGGACGTTTCCGTAAACCGTCTCAGCGATTTTGTAGACATCATCCCCGTTATGATATCCGAACGGCTCGTAGATATCACGCAGAATTACGAAGGGCAGCTTATTTATGTAACCGGGCAGTTCCGTTCCTATAACCGGCACGAGGAAAAGAAAAACCGGCTGGTGCTTTCTGTTTTTGCCAGAGAGCTGGAATTTATCGAGGAAGAGTCGGAGGAGTACAAGAGCAACCAGATTTATCTGGACGGGTTCGTGTGCAAAGAGCCGATTTACCGAAAGACGCCGCTTGGCAGGGAAATTGCGGATCTGCTGATTGCCGTAAACCGGTCTTACGGGAAGTCGGATTACATACCATGCATCTGCTGGGGAAGGAACGCGAGGTTTGCGTCCGGCTTTGAGGTGGGCAGCCATGTGGAAATCTGGGGAAGGATCCAAAGCCGTGAATACGTTAAAAAGATTGGGGAAAATATTACGGAGAAGCGGGTGGCTTATGAGGTTTCGGTCAGCAAGGTGGAACGTCTGGAATAGAGAGAACAAAGCGGCGCGGATTTCCCCAAAATAACATAAACGTTGCATTTTTGGGAAAAATATGTTATTTTATTAAAATATAAAGTTAAACTGCAGGCAACAAAAGACATGGGAGGTTACTATGGCGGATGGGAGCGTACAGGTTTATTACGGAGAAGGAAGGGGAAAGTCACCGGCTGCGTTAGGAAGGGCGATACGGGCCGCTTCCGAGGGAAAGACCGTTTTTATCATTCAGTTTTTAAAAGGGAAATCAGACGGGCAGATGGAATATTTAAGGCGTCTGGAGCCGGAGATTAAATTTTTCCGTTTCGAGAAATCTGAAGAATATTATAATGCACTCTCGGCAGAGGAACAATACGAAGAGGGCAAGAATATCAAAAACGGCATCAACTTTGCCAGAAAGGTCTTAGCAACCGGCGAATGCGATTTGCTGATATTAGATGAAGTGTTAGGGATTGTGGATCACGGGCTGATTGAAGTGGAGGAGCTGATTGGCTTAGTAAAGGCAAGGCTTGATGACATGGACCTGATCCTGACCGGGTGGGTCCTTCCGGATCCGCTGCGCGGGTACATTGACGAGATTTACCATTTATTACCGGAGAAATAAAGCTGCTATTGACAAAGAATATACAGCGTGTTATATTGCATATAACAGAAAACCAAACAGTACCGGATAGAGGTCGCGCGATCCATCAGTAACCCGTCGGATGCAGCAGGTGCATAAGAAGACAGGGGAAAGGGGAAAGCGCCGAAAGGGGGTAGTTCCTGCAGGTATTCCCTTGGGCATATATTGAAGAAATATATGACTGTCATCTTATCCTGCAAGCGGATGAGGTGGTGTGCTATCGTATGGAAGATACTTTTATGCCGGCTCAAAAAAAGAGCCGGTTTTTTAACGGAACAGGGTAAACTTGGGATTCTTGATTCATTCAATCTAATACAGGCTGATACAGGAGGAAAGGAAATGGCAATTTTTAAAGGCGCAGGCGTGGCAATCGTAACCCCGATGAAAGAGAACCTGGAAGTAAACTACGACAAACTGGAAGAACTGATTGAGTTTCAGATCCGTGAAGGAACGGACAGTATTATTATAGCCGGGACGACCGGGGAGAGCTCCACGCTTTCGATGGAGGAGCACAAGGCGGTTATCGAAGCGGCAGTCCGCTTTACCGGACACAGGGTCCCGGTCGTAGCGGGCACCGGTTCAAACTGTACAAAAACGGCAATCCAGCTTTCAAAAGAAGCGGAGGAAGCCGGGGCAGACGGTCTTTTAATCGTGACGCCGTACTACAATAAGGCGACGCAGGCGGGGCTGATTGGCCATTATACGCAGATCGCAGAAGAAGTAAAGCTTCCGATTATTATGTACAACGTTCCGGGCCGGACCGGCTGCAATATTCTGCCCGAAACGGCTGCATTTTTAAACCGCAATGTAGAGAACATCGTCGGGTTAAAAGAAGCGACCGGGAATGTATCCCAGGCGGCAAAGACGATGTATTTAACCGACGGCAGGCTGGATATGTATTCCGGCGAAGACGGGATTGTCGTACCGCTGCTTGCGATCGGCGCGATCGGCGTTATTTCTGTCTGGTCGAATATTGCGCCAAAGCAGGTGCATGACATGTGCGAGAAGTTTTTTAAAGGGGATATAGCCGGTGCGGCGAAGATGCAGCTGGAGGCGGAACCGCTCGTAGACGCGCTGTTTAGCGAGGTAAACCCCATTCCGGTCAAAAAAGCATTAAATTTAATGGGGATGCAGGTTGGACCGGCGCGCGCACCCCTTTCGGAAATGGAAGAAGCGCATACGGCAAAGCTGGCGGAGGCGATGAAGGCATACGGGCTGACTCTGGCATAAAAGAAGGCTTCCGTGTACCCGGCGCCGAAGCGCTTTGACGGGTATATAGATCACACAGGATTACGGAAAAGTACAATGGAGGAAATCATGGTAACTATTATTTTACATGGCTGCAACGGAAAAATGGGGCAGATTATAACCGATATCTGCAGGGAAGACGAGGAAGTGCGGATTGTTGCCGGAATTGATACCGCGGATTTGGGGAATATGCCCTGCCCGGTCTATACGGACATTACACAGTGCGGTGCGGACGCGGACGTTCTGATCGATTTTTCCACTGCAAAAGCGGTAGACAGCGTAGTGGACTACTGCGTGGCAAAGCGGCTTGCCCTGGTGCTTTGTACAACGGGATTAAGTGAAGAACAGGAACAGAAGACAAAAGAAGCGAGCCGGACCATTCCCGTTTTGAAGTCGGCGAATATGTCGCTGGGGATCAATACATTATTTGATTTGCTGCAGAAAGCGGCAAAGGTATTGGCGCCGGCCGGGTTTGACGTTGAGATAGTAGAACGGCACCATAACCAGAAAATCGACGCGCCGAGCGGAACGGCGCTTGCGCTGGCGGACGCCGTCAACGACGCATTAGAACAGGCATACGAATACCGGTTTGACCGCAGTACGGAGAGAAAGAAGCGGGATCCGAAGGAGATTGGTATATCGGCGGTACGAGGCGGTACGATTGTCGGTGAGCACGAGGTAATTTTTGCCGGCCGGGACGAGGTGATTGAGATCCGGCATACTTCCTATTCCAGGGCAGTGTTCGGGAAGGGAGCCGTGGAGGCGGCGAAGTTTCTGGCAGGGAAGGAAGCCGGGTATTATGATATGCGTAAAGTAGTTGCGGGAGCGGAATAAAAAAACGAAAAAAGCACCACAGGGGTGTCCTGCGGTGCTTTTTTCGTGGGAAAGAAATACCTTCCGGTATTTTTTTGCGCCGAAAAACGGGCAATAGTAAAAAAAGGAACCGGTGGATATGTCTCTTACTATGAGAAAATCCCTGTAAAAGTAACCATGCCGAGCAGCATCACGACAACGCCGCCTACCTTTTCCATAAATGTACCTTCTTCGGAAAGCTCCTGGTGTTTATAGCGCCATCCTCGCAGGAAAAAATGATAGGTTTCGGGAAAGAGGAATTCCGTCGCTCCGACAAAATAAAACACTATGCCTAAAAGCATGTTCAGGATGGAATTGCGCAGGGTCAGTTTGTTCTGGGAAATCAGGTACAGTGCGTTGCTGAGGTCGCTGTAGGATGCTTTGGACTGGCTTACGTTCCCGTCGTCTGTGCGGATTTTATCTACGGAGGATTCTAGCGGCATGCCGCCGCCGCTGTCCACAATACGCTTTCCGGTCCATTCGCCGTTAATCACCGGCCCGTTCTCATAGGTGATGTTGACCTGTTCGCCGTCTGACTGCAAATGGGCGGATTGTGTGGTGCCGCCCTGCGTGATGGTAAAGTCTATGCCGGAATCACTGCTTTTCAGGCTGATTTGGTCTTTGTTGCCGGCTTCTAACAGGGTTTGGCTTTTCACGTAGAAGAACTGATCTCCGACGAAAATTCCCTTGCGGAAGTTACGCTGTGAGGCATACACAAAGGAAATTATGAAAACAGCCAGGATTACGGCAGCCGTCATAAGCTGTTGAAAAGTTAATTTTTTTTTGGTCATAAAATATTGTCCTCCTCATTTTGCAATTGCTTTTAAAAGTATTCTATCATGACCGGGGCGGAAAAGCTACTTTTTATTGGAGATTGTCCGGGAATCCGTGAAAAAGATTTGCATATCCCGACCAATTGTGCTATAATCGCTTTAACGCCATAAAGCTTCAACGCGTTAAACTATCAAATTACAGATGGAGGGAATTATGAAACTACTATTATTAATCATCTATTTTGCCGTGCTGATCGGTATCGGGCTGTACTGCCGCAAACATGCAACTGACGTAAACGGATTTGTATTGGGCGGACGTTCCGTTGGCCCGTGGCTTACGGCGTTTGCATATGGTACGTCGTATTTTTCCGCAGTTGTATTTGTGGGGTATGCGGGTCAGTTCGGATGGAAATACGGAATTGCCGCTACCTGGGCAGGCATCGGGAATGCGATAATCGGATCGCTGCTGGCGTGGGCAATTCTGGGGCGCCGGACAAGGATTATGTCACAGCATCTGAATTCGGCTACAATGCCGCAGTTTTTTGGGGAACGGTTTGGCAGTAAGTCCCTGAAAATCGGCGCTTCCGTCATTATTTTTATCTTTTTGATTCCGTATACGGCCTCGTTATATAACGGGCTTTCCCGGCTGTTCGGAATGGCTTTTCATATTGATTATTCCGTATGCATCATCCTGATGGCGGTGCTCACGGCAATTTATGTCATAGCAGGCGGATATATGGCGACGGCAATCAACGATTTTATTCAGGGAATTATTATGCTGTTCGGGATTGTTACGATTATTTTGGCCGTATTAAACAGCAAGGGCGGTTTTATGGCCGCGTTGGACGGGCTTGCAGCGGTTACGGACGAAACGGTTGCCGAAACGCCCGGGGTCTTTGCTTCTTTGTGGGGACCGGATCCGTTGAATTTGCTGTTTGTGGTTATTTTGACATCCCTTGGCACCTGGGGATTACCTCAGATGGTACAGAAGTTTTATGCAATCAAAAATGAGGAGGCAATTAAAAAAGGAACAATTATCTCTACGATGTTTGCACTGGTTGTAGCAGGCGGATGTTATTTTCTGGGCGGGTTTGGAAGGCTTTTTTCCGATCAGATTGATGTGGCTGCCAACGGATACGATTCCATTATTCCGACGATGCTTTCCGGGCTTTCGCCGCTCTTGATTTCGCTGGTGGTGATTTTAGTGCTGTCGGCATCCATGTCTACGCTGTCGTCTTTGGTTATGGCGTCGAGTTCTACGCTGACAATTGACTTTTTAAAGGAACTGGTATGGAAGGAGCTTGACGAGAAAAAACAGGTATTTACCATGCGTGTGCTGGTTGTGGTATTTATTGTCATTTCCTCGGTCCTGGCTTTGATCCAGTATAAGAGCTCTGTTACGTTTATTGCGCAGCTGATGGGCGTGTCATGGGGAGCGCTGGCAGGTTCGTTTCTGGCGCCGTTTCTGTATGCGCTGTATGCGAAATGGGTCACAAACGCTTCTTGCTGGGCCAGTTTTCTGTTCAGCTCCGTGCTTATGGTTGCCAATATCTTTTTCCGCCCGTCGTTTCCGGAAATCATGCAGTCACCGATTAACTGCGGCGCCATTGCAATGCTTGCGGGGCTTGTGATTGTACCGGTGGTCAGCCTGTTTACGCCGAAACCGGATCGAAAGCTTGTGGATCATTCGTTTGCATGTTATGAAGAAAAAAACGGGATTTCAAAAAAGGCTGTTTTGGGAAAATAAAGGTTTGGGCTACATAGAAAAAACAGGCAAAAGCTGCGGCTTTTGTCTGTTTTGGATATTGCGGGAGGAGAAGGGGTTATGCGGGAGGAATGCCGCCGGAATCGGCGACGTATTTTTTGATGGCGGCAAAGCTTTTGGGACTGATGACATGCTCCATCCGGCAGGCATCTGCAGCGGCAGTGTGTTCGTCAATACCAAGCGCCATAAGCCAGTTGGACAGAAAGGTATGGCGTTCGTAAATCGTGCGGGCGACGGAGCGTCCTTTTTTGGTTAGGGTGATAAAGCCGGATTCGCTTACGGTAATGCAGTCGTTTTCCCGCAGGTGCTTCATGGCGACGCTGACACTGGATTTTTTGAAATTCATTTCGGTGGCGATATCTACGGAGCGGACTACGGGAAGGCGCTTGCTCAGTATAAGGATGGTTTCCAGGTAATCCTCGGCGGATTTGTTGAGTGTCATGTGGTACCTCCAATTTTGATGTGTTGATGAAAGATTGTAGAATATTGTATCATATTTTTGGACAAAAGGAAACGTTTAAACGCAATTTACTGTATTCATTTTGAAAGGGGTGTGCTATAATAAACAGGATATCATAAGAACGGAGGCGGGATATGAGGACAATTTACAAGACGGATAACGGGATCCTCTCTCAGATGGATGCGTTTGAGCCGGATGTCTGGGTGAATCTGATTTCGCCGAATATGGATGAATTGACGGAAGCGGCAGAATACTATGAGATCGACATTGCGGATCTTCGGGCTGCGTTAGATGAAGAAGAGAGTTCCCGTGTGCAGATAGAAGATGGTTATACGCTGATCCTTGTGGATATCCCGCTTGAGGAGATTCGGAATGACCAGAGAGCATATACGACGATCCCGCTTGGCATTCTTTTGGTACAGGATGCGATTCTTACGGTATGCGGTGAGGATACGGTAATTTTGAATTATTTCTATAATAATCGGATGCGGGGATTTTCCACGAAAAAGAAAATGCGGTTTGTGTACCAGATTTTACTGCGTACAACGAATTTATACCAGGCGCTTTTGCGCGTGATAGATAAAAAGAGAAGTGAAATTGAAAAAAGGGTCGGGTCGGAAACGACAGAGGACAAGGATTTGATTAATTTACATGAGCTTGAGACAAACCTCGTTTATTTTGCGACCTCGCTGAGCGCCAATAAGGTGGTGCTGGATCGCCTGACTCGCTATGAGCGGATTAAGCAGTACCCGGAGGACAAAGAGCTTTTGGATGATGTCATTGTAGAGAATCGCCAGGCGATTGAGATGACGAATATTTACCGGGATATTATTCACGGCGCCAGGGAGCTGGTGTCTACTATTATTAACAACCGTTTGAATAATGTAATGAAATTTCTGACGTCGATTACGCTGGTCATGGCGATTCCTACGATTATATCGGGGATTTACGGGATGAATGTGAGCGGAAAGTGGATGCCGCTGTCGGAAACGCCGCACGGTTTTGCGATTATCTGTGTTATAACAGGCGCCATTTGCGTGCTGGCGCTTTTGGTACTTAAGAAACGGAAGATGCTGTAAGAGAATTGAAATTGAACGGATCACAGGCTATGCTGCCTGTGATTTTTTATTTCCAGAAATTGCCGTTACAATTCATATATTTTGGTCACATTTATGTAATAAAATCGTAACATATTCAGAGAGGAGAACAAGACAGATGAAACAAAGAAGCAGGAAACTTGCAGGCCTTTGCATTGCGGCTGCATTGATTACAATAGCAAATACGACAACGGTGGCTGCCGTTGAATCGAAGGATCAGGCGGTAAAACAGGAGCTGGTTATGGAACAGCAGATTGCCGGACCGGAAGGAAGGACGGTACATATCGGGGCGACGGCGGCGGCAATGGACGCTGTGGAGCAGAAGGTAGAAGAATTTTCTGCTGCGTTGGCTGCCGGAGAAGATCGGAAGAGCACACGTCTGAACTCCAGTCACATGGCATG
>CAMSEJ010000019.1 GCA_947057405.1 uncultured Roseburia sp. | reverse complement strand
GTAATCGGTTTTCGCCCGTTTTTTTACTTTTATAACGGTTGGGCTCTTTGGGGTACTGGGCTGCTCTTTGGTTGCGCCCCCGATTCCCCATACCACTTCTCTGCGAAGCAGATGGTTCCACAATTCAATTTCTGGTCGGATGGAGTACTAGAAAATGTAAAACGATATCCCTATCAGTATGTAGCCTATTAAGCTTAACAGGATATTTTCCCGGACAATTTTTTCATTTATATTATTTTGATGAGCATACATATATATGGCTGCCGAAAGCATAGAACATCCACTTGCAAAAAATATTACTGTCCTCCATGTTCCTATGGATTGTTCTTCTGTTATAAAATAGTTAGCCAAAGCGCCTATCACCATACCGATTCCCCACGAAGATCTTACGAATTTTTCAGACATATTTTTCACCATTTTTTATACTTTTTATGTGTTGTAATAGGAATTTTTACAGGTATTGTTTCACTGCACTCACTGCCGCCTTCAAACAACAGCCTTTCTTCTCCATGCCATTTAATTCTTGACGCATGGAGATTGTTCCATCTTCACTTTGCCAGGTGGAAGAGCCGTCATTCTCCGCGCCTTTTCAATAATAGAAAAGGTTCCCGGCTCTATTTGGGCGTTACCGTGTCACGGTTACCCGAATCTTTTTATAAAAACCGTTTTGTGCATATACATAGATATTACAATTACCGGTGCCCTTTGCCCTTACGTTTCCTTTTTTGGAGACGGCTGCCACATCCGGGCGGTCCGAATAAAAACGGAATCTGGCAATATGCATTTTGACGGGCTTTGTTTCCCGGAAAGCAGGTTTTAACATTTTTGACCTGCCTTTTTTTAATGTGAGGGCGGACGGGCTGCAGGACACCTTTGCCGGATTGCCGCAGCTGCCTCCGTTGGTGACGGAATGGGCGGACTGGGAGGTGTGTGTAACGCGTTTTCTGCCGTTTTTATTTTTGTAGGCTACGATCAGGTACTTGTAATAGGTGCCGGGCTTTAGGTTTTTCATCGTGCAGGAGGTGGTTTTTCCGTTTTTGACGGTGCGGATGCGCTCCATGCCTGAGCCGCAGCGGGAGCCGTACAGGATATATCCGTCTGCCCCTTTGATTTTATGCCACTTGAGACGGATGGATTTTTCCTGCCCGTAAGCACGCAGCATCAGCGGATAGTACCTGGAATCCTTCGGATCGGTTTTATCCGTGTCGGTTTCTATGATTGCCTGTTCCGCTTCTTTCAGGGGTTTTTCTGCCGCGCTGTCCCGGATGAGCTGTGCCGTGTAGGTCGCATTCTCTGTTGCGTTGGCGGGTACTTCCCGGTCCCATCCGTCGTAAAGCGGGCTTAACAGGTAGCCTTCTTTGGGAAGGACGAACGGCTTGGCAATGGCCTGGCCGTGCCGCAGGATCTGGGTGGTTTCTCCGTGCACCTCGGCTTTGGACGTATCCGCAAGGAAGGTGACGGTGTAAGTCTGCCGGTTGTAATAAAGCCGTAAGACCAGAGGTGCAGACGCCGTAATCCTGCCGCGTTCCACGCGCCCGGGATGGGAGGTGTTTTCCGTAAAGCCCCGGTATTCTTTGGCCGGAGCAAGGACGGATTCCCCGGTGGTTCCGGTGAAAAGCTCCCGATCCGCTAAGGCGTAGCCGTCTCCGGACGGATTTTCCTGGTAGTGTTCAACCCAGTACGGCGTTTCGGTGTCCGGGATCCAGGTTGCGGTAAAGCTTAAGCTGCCGGTGCTGCCTGCCGGGATAACGGCGTTTTCGGTCAGGATGCTTCGGCGGGAGCTGCGCCAGCCTGTAAAAATATAGCCGGGCTTTATCGGGCGGACAAGGGTGATTGCATCGCTTTGTACCGTATAGCGTGTGGGATTGGTCTGTCCTTCGGGCAGATATCCGCCGTCCAGGTCATACCGGATGGTATATTCCACCGGAGCGTAGTAAAGACGCAGGGTTAACGTCCGGTCCGCCGCCACCGTGCCAAAAGGAATCCTGCCCGGGTTTTTATCGTTCTCCAGATAGCCTGCAAATTCTTTGGCCGCGGCGTTTTTTTCCTCACCGATGGTTCCGGTGAGCTGTTCGGTTTCGGCCAGTGCGAAAATTCCGCCGCCGTCTGCCTGCAGGTAATGCTCTACGCGGTAGGGAAGCGGCACCGTCTCCCAGTTTGCCGTAAAACGGCGGTCGCCGGTGCTTCCTGACCGGATGACGGCGGTCATCTGGGGTGCGTCATTGTCCGGCTGCGTCCATCCGGTAAATGCATATCCGGGCCTGACCGGGTTGTGCAGGGTGATGTCGTCATGGACGATGGTATAGGCGGCGGGGTTTTTCTTACCCTTCGGCAGGCTGCCGCCGTCTAAATCATAGTCGATCCGGTATTCTACCAGGTTATAATACAGTTTTAAAATAAGGGCGCCGTCCGCGGTTACGGTTCCGGACGGGATCCGGTTTTGATTCTGTGTATCTTCCCGATAGCCTACGTATTCTTTTGCCGCTGCAGACTGTGTTTCGCCGAAGGTTCCTTTCAGATATTCGGTTTCTTCGAGCCGGAAGCCGCCGGAAGCGTTCTGCAGGTAGTGCTCTGCCTGGTAAGGAAATTCCCGGATTTCCCAGTTTGCCGTAAAGCTGCGGTCGCCGGTGCTGCCCGACGGGATGGTAATTTCCCGGCGGGGACGGTCATCGTCCGGTGTTGTCCATCCGGCAAAGGAGTAACCTTCTTTTTCGGGATTGACAAGCGTCAGATCATCGCTTAATACCGTGTAAACGGACGGGGGTTCTGTTCCGTCCAAAAGACGGCCGCCGTCTAAATCGCAGGTGATCCGGTATTCAATCAGGTTGTAATAGAGCTTTAAAACGAGGGAACCGTCTGCCGCAACCGTTCCCTGCGCAATCCGGTCCGGGTGCTGCGTATCTTCCCGGTATCCGGTGTACTCTTTTGGCACGGCGGATTTTTCTTCTCCGATTGTCCCGGTCAGATCTTCGGTTTCCCGGAGCGTATATCCGCCGGTTTCGTTTTGCAGGTAATGCTCGGTACGGTATGCCAGATCGCGGATGGTCCATTTGGCATAAAGATCGGTCCGGGCGGTTACCGGGGTCAGAAAACGGTATAACGCATCCCCCTGCGGCTGCGCGGTCCAGCCGTCAAACGTGTATCCGGGGCGTTCGGCGGGTTCTCCCGGATCGGCGGCGCTTTGGCCGGAAAGGACAATCTGGGGTTTTTGCGGCGTTTCTGCCGGGTATGCCGTGCCTTCACTGTAAAACGTTACGGTGTAATAATCGATCACGGCTTCGGCGTCCGCCTGGTCTACGGTAACGGTAATCCCGGTATCCGTACCGTCTGCAGGAGCGTTTTTTTCTGCCGTTTTACTGTTTGTCATGTCATAAATACGGTAGGTTCCGGGCGGGACTTTGGCAAGATCCGTGATGGTATTCCCGCTGTCGTCTGCAAGGATAAACGTCCTGCCGTGCTGCTCCCAGTTATCGCCGTCGAGCCGCACACGGATGCTTACGCTGTGTTCAAGCGGCCGGATTGTCAGTCTGGCGGCGGGATTGTTTTCGGCAGCTTCAAAGGTGTCGTCTTCCAAAACACAGGCTTTTACATAATAGGTTCCTTCCGCCGCCGGCGCGCCGCCTGCCGCCGCTGCCCCATGTTCCCCCGGCGTAGTCTGACGGGTGCAGTCTTTGTCTGTGTAATAAATGTACGAAAGCTGTGACGGCTCCGATACGGCAGGTACAACGGAGGCTTCGCCGATTGAGACGGGTTCTCCGGTTGCCGTCGCTTCTTTGTCGGCAAGCGTAACCGTCCGGATCGCTTTTTTGATGCGTATTGTCACATAATTGGAAGTCATGCCGGCAATCTGGCCGTTGCTGCGCCGGGCGGTTACGGTACAGTAAAAATAATAATCGCCCAGTGACCGTCCGGACGGGAAGGTATAAGACGCGCTGGTTGCGCCCGGAATTTTACCGCCGTTCTGGTTGCTTGCTTCCGAGTTTTCATACCACTGGTATTCATAGGTATGATCCGGCAGTTCTTCGGGCAGGGCGGCTGCCTGCAGTACGGCAGGCGGATCGGATAAGGTGAGCGTTACGCTGTGAGCGCCGCCTTCTGCCATGGCTTCCACGCTTTGGGGAAGATCTGCCGGGACGGGATGGCCGACGGTGGTGACGACGACGTCGCCGGTAATGGATTCCGGAAACACTGTGATTTGCGCTTTGGTCCGGCTGTCGTTCAGCTCGTACCGGTATCCGGTGCCTTCCGTCAGGTGAGTGGTCCCGTCTAAACCTTTGATATCGACATAAATACTTTTGGGCAGGTAATAACCGTCCGTGACGTCTAAGGAAAAGGAAAGCGCTTCACCGGTCCTTATGACTTCATGAACGGATTCCCCGCGTCCGATCTGTTCTTCGCCCAGGCGGAGGGTAATATCTGCCGTTTCTTTCGGGACGGTTTCGTTTGTCCCGGTCTGTACGGCCGTATCGTTTACCAGATCGTACAGCGCCTCTTTCCAGTGGGCGTACAGAGTGATGCTTTGGGTAATGGTGCCCGTCTGTCTGACGCCGCCTTCCCGTGCCAGGTACCAGCCGTCGAATTCGTAACCGAGGCGGGTAGGAGTTTCCAAACTTGCAACCGGGATCGCGTTTCCGGAATGGTTGCTGCTTTCACTGCCGTCGCGGAATACGCCGCCGTTGGCGTCTAATGTAACGGTGTTGCTGGAACCTTCCATCTCGGACAGCTCGCCGACACCAAGCTTTATGCTGTAGATGGACGAGGAGTTGGCAGGGATGGTCCGGTTGATCCAGGAACAGGAAAAGGCAGAGTCATCTCCTTTGGTGGGCTCAGAGCAGTCATCAAAGATATGCTTCATGTATTCCCCGGAGTTCCATAAGCCCATCCAGAAACGATCGACATCCGTGATACCGTAGGATGTGCCTTTTACATACAGGCGAAAGACCTTCCCGTTTTGGATGGGAATGTTGTTACTCGTCTTTTTCTCTTCCATTTGAATATAGGTGTTCGTACCCTGCTGGTTTTGGGCGGTCGTTACAATGGCACGATCGTCCTCCCCAATCATAATGTCTGCGGCGTATCCTAAGCTGAAATTTTCTACATCTTCATTTCCGGCATTCACTACGATGTAATGCATGGTAGCGTATGTCCCGTCGAGCGTTACGAGAGAAGAAACATAAACGGGATATTCTGTGCGGGCTTTGCTGAAAATGCTTTCTCCTGCTTTTGCCGGCAGATTTAGCACAAGATCTTCAAAACCGGATTCGACTTTGTTGGCGGGTGTTCCGATTTTGCAGAAAAAGCCGTAACCGAGGTCGTGGTAGGTTGTTCTGATTTTTTTGTTTTCTTCCAGTCCCTGGATATCGACTACATGATTCTGCGGACTGGAATTTGAATTAAACTTGTACTTGTAGCACATGTTTTCGTTTTGGCCGGAGATCTCTTTGAAAACCCATTTGGCATACAGTTCTACCGAACCGCTTTCCACGAACACATCTTCTACCCGGTTTGTATAGTCCATGCTGTCATACCATCCGGCAAATTCCACCCCGTCGCTGTAACAGGGCGCAATTGCGTTCGGCAGCCGTTGGTAGCTGTTTAATACCCGTTTGTAAACGCCCGTTTTCGTCTGGCACCATGCATGGCTGTCCGGTTCGTCGGCCTGTACTGCCGAGGATATGGTGCCGCCAAGCGTATAAAGTGTAATGACTGCCGGCCCGGCTGCTGCTTTTGGATCCGGCTGCGTGTTTTGTACCGGCTCCCCGGCCGGTTCTGTGCCTGCCGCCCATGTGTTCGGCGCCGCGTTGTATCCTGTACAAAAGAACAGTATCAGCGCCAAAAACAGACAGAGCAGCCTCGTTCCCCGTTTGCTTCCCTTTTTCATAAAACATCCTCCTTGATTTTGTATAACATCCCTGATTTCTACATATGAAATTTTACAATTATTATAGCGTGAAGGTGGCGGTTTTTCAATGGAAAATGTGAATGTATACAAGAGTGTGCTTTGTGATGTAATGCATGATGTTGGGTAAGGCTTTGTCAACTGCGGGCCGGGAGTATGGTACCTGAAAAAATTTAAAAAAAGAACAAATTAAGTTAAAAAATAACGGATTAAGTCAAATGTATTGTAAAATTAAGACAAAAAGGTATGATAAAATATATATTTGATTTTTATGTTCCGGGTTATTGAGGAGGTAATAGGATGGAATATAATAGAAAAAAAAGAACAGGATGGCCGTTTTTGGCAGTGCCGGTTATAATATGCTTCTTCTGTTTGTTTACCGGTGTTAACGTAAATGCAAAAGTGCAGAAACAGTATACATCCGTAACAGTGGAGCTTCGGGACGCGGATACCGGAGAGGTGTTCGATACTTATGTGCATCCGTGGCAGTGTGCAGGGAAGAACTATACATATTATATGGATGAGAAAATATACCAAAAAGGAAAAGGTTGTTACTGGTATGACAAGTCGCATGAAGGAACGATCTCTCAAATCCAATCCCTGTCCAGAAAGGCAGAAGAAAACCGAATTGTTCTATTTTATAAATTGTATGTCATGAATGATAAGGAATATGCCGTAAATGTGACATGGAAAGACTCTGATACGGACGAAACGCTTCGTACCGAATTACAGTTGTTCCAGAGAGAAGCGTTCAGCAACGGGACATTTTGTGAAGAAAATTATGCGTATGATATGGATTACTGTATCACAGGAGAGAATGGGGAAACATATCTGTATGATTTTGCAAATGAAAAAAATGTCTCGGTTGTAAAATTAAATCTGGATGCTGATAAAAATCAAATCGGGAATCAAATTATTTTGTATTACAGGAAAGGAACGCTCAAAGAAGGCGAAACCGCAGCGGAAGTAAGATATCAGGTCGGCGATGCTCTTTTGAAAAAGGATTTTGTAACAGGATTGCCAGTCGGGGCGGCATATCAAATGGATGAAGACGCAGAAGACAGGGGATGGAAGCGGGATGATATTCTTTATGTTATAAATGATCGGGAGTGCCGTCTTATGATAGACGCTCTTACTGTAAATCCTGCGGAAAATGCCATTGAGCTGCAGTATATTGTTAATAGAGTAATTGGCGGATGGCAGTCATTTGTGTTTTTCCCGGTTCGATATGTTGATCGAGCAACGGGAGATGTAATTTTAGAAGAACAGGGGGTTGGTATCAGGGATGAAATGTTTTGCTGCAGGCCCGTACAGGTACTTCGTCTGGCAAGCGGTACTTATTATTTTGATAATACCTGTTCGGATCATGTGATGCAGGTAGATGGGAGGAAGTATGACCCGTTGCAGAACGGATCGGGGATGGCCCATGGTGGGATTACGGTATACTATCGGGCAGATAAAAAGCCGGGGGATTATTCCGATGTTAATGTGGATTATCTGAACTCTACCACAGGCCAGGTACTGAAAACAGAAAAACTGCATGGAATGGAAGTAGGGAAGCCGTATAGACATACGCCGGAAGCGTCCTTTGACTGGATGGGGAAGCAGTATCTGTTTGAGCGGGAATTTACGGGAAATGTTTTGGAACTGGAATATATTTTTGGCCAGCCGGATTTGGATCGAATTGTTTTATATTATACGGAATGTAATTTGCCGGTTCAGGAAAAGAAAATGAAAACAGGACGCGTTTTGCTGTCAGAACCGGTAATGCTTGCTGGGGGCAAATTGAAATTAAAATGGAAAAAGGTGTCCGGTGCAAACGGATATCAGATTATATATGCGTATAATAAACAATTTAAAAAAGCAAAAAAAATAACAACGAAAAAAAACACGGTTATGTTAAAGGGGATTAAGGACAAGAAAGTCTGCTATGTGAAGGTAAGAGCATATAAGTTGGATTCGGCAGGAAAGAGGGTATATGGCAAATATAGTAAAAAGGAAAAGGCCAGACTTTGATTGATCGGACGGGGCATTTTAACGGGAGCAGGATTATGGCTTTTGGTTGATGCCAGATAGGAATAAATTTTATTTTTTGAAAAAGAAATGTATCTTGTAATTCAAATTTGCATATGCTATAATGCCGACAGGCAAAGAAGAATCCCCCGACTGTAATGGCGTACAGTCGGGGGATTCTTCTTTGCTATTTTATAGGTAAACGGCAGATAGCCCCTTTTTGCTTTCATCCTGTTCCCGTTGAAATGCCCCGTCCGATCAATCAGAGTATGCCGGCCTTTTCCTTCTTACTGTATTTGCCATATACCCTCTTTCCTGCCGAATCCAATTTATATGCCCTTACCTTCACATAGCAGGTACTGCCTTTTTTCATCTTTTTTCGTACTGCCTCACACTTTGTCGTTTCTTTTCGTATGGCTTTTTTAAATGCAGCATTATCCGCATAGAGTATCTGATATCCGTCCGCACCGGATACCTTACCCCATTTCACACGAAGTGTGCGGCCCTTTTTCACGGATAGTGCCTTTACCTTAGTTCGGCTTAATTTAATTTTAGACCATCCCGCATACAGTGTCTGATCCCCGTCAAAGTCAGCCTTTTCTCCTGCTTTTACCTCTTTTCCTCCCGACTTTTGTGTATACCATCCTGTAAACGAAAAACTTTCCCTCACCGGAAGCGGCAGCGGCCCGATTATCTGATTTTTCTGGTACGTTTCGACACCTGCGGCACACCTGCCCTTTCCTGCATGAAAAGATATTTTTATTGACTGAACAAGCGGCGTGTTTCTGTCGTCCGGGTCTGCCTGCTCAAACGATTCCCCATCCTCTGACGCAAGTTTCGTCCACCTTGCAAACAATGTCTGATCTTTGTCAAAATCAACGGTTCCTCCTTCTTTAACCTGCACCCCGCCCGTTTTTTGTGTAAACCATCCGGCAAAGAGATATCCCTCCCTTACCGGTACCGGCAAATCTGCAATCATCTGATCCCTTTTGAACACTTCGGCGGCTGTCTGGCACTTCCCCTCTCCCGCTTCAAATTGAAGGTTAATCAGCTGCCTGTAATATGCGCTGACGGAATATTCCCTTTTTTCTTCCATATCACATATATTCAGGACATTTCTCTTATCCGTACTGTCAAATACATACCTTTTCCCGTCTTTTCCTCTGAACAGAGCATCCACAACGGCTCCCTTCCAATCTTCCACAACGATACCTTCTCCACTGACCTTTAATAATTCCTGTGTCTTCGCATCATAATAATATATATTAATCCATCTGCTGTGTTTGAAAAACCGGCCTGTATAATATACGGTTATCTCATTTTCGTCTGCATTTTCGCTCAATGAAGAAATTTCCAATTGATTTGCGGTATTCTTTTCGTCGTAGATAAATTGATCAAATTGATATACATAGACATCGCCAAGTTCCGGATCCGGCTGACAGGAATAACTGCTTCCAACCCAAAGATCGTCTATATATTTTATACCGATTAAATTCGATCTCCATTCTTCAGACAGACTCAAGAGCATCCGAATCTTAACTGCCGTCTTTCCCTGATCCGGGCTTCCTTTTTTATAATGTACATAAATGGGTTGATATTCTGCCCGGTTTACATATTTTGTTTCAAAACAATTGTCCGTATGATCCACATCAAGTGTGTAACGCTCCCCCTGATTGCTTTGATAAAGGTAAGGCGGCTCGTAGAAACAATTATTTTTCATAATATCTTCTACACGCATTGTTTCAGAATAGATTGTTTCCTGTGTATCTGCATCAATATAATAGACGGGTACCAGATCCGGTGCTTCTTTTACCGTGTTTCCCAGTGCCGCCTCGGAACCTACGCCTGAAATTGCAAATACAAAACAGGTAACGCATAATGCCAGCCATTTCATTTTTATTCGTTTCATCCTCTTCCTCCCTGCTATTTCGCCAAACATTCTTTATGCTTCCTCTTTCTTTTTTATATTTTCTGACAATTCAAAACAAACCGGCTATATATTCTATCATAACTGCCTGTCCTGTTTTTCACAATACAGATACCTTAATTTGTAATTTTTGATTCCTGTTCCGGAGACTTTATAATTCGGATTGCGGTTGATTTCGATCTTAAATTATAATTCTGAAATATATTTATGAAAGATACATAATAAATGATTGCAGGAGCAGGAAGAACGTGTATAATAAATATTATAAAACGGGGTAGGAGTTGAAACGGGGAGGGATGGTTTGTGATCTATATATCGATCTGTAATGCTGACAGGGAGACGGCACAAAGGGTGAAAACTTTAATTTCACAGGAACTTAATTTAAGGGGGCATTCATTTCAATGTCGTATCTACTGCGACGGCAGCAGTTTTTTGGAGCACAACCAAAAAGAGGAGCAGGAATTGATTTTTCTGGATCCCGCACTGCCGGACAGGTCAGGGCTGCAAATTGCGGAACATTTAAAACAGGAGGGCAGAAATCGCCAGATTGTATTTGTGGCGGGTTCTGCAAGCCTGGTTTTTGAATCCCTTTCGTACTTTCCTTTTTCTTTTATCAGAAAAGCGGATTTGGAAGAACAAATGGGAGCGCTGGCGGAAGAATTTTTAAAGAGCAGGGAAGTGCCGCAGGAAGTGTTTACATTTAAAGTGCAGAAACAGACCGTCGCCGTCCCGTTGAACACCATTATGTATCTTACTTACTGGGAGCATAAAATTTTTTTGGTGACAAATCAGGGTGAATGGTACGAATTCAGAGGCAGCTTGAAAGAATGTGAACGGCAGCTGGCGTGGGAGTGTTTTTTCAGAATAAACAGCGGTGCAGTAATAAATTTTAATTTTGTAAAAATGCTGGAAGGGGAGGGGGTCGTTATGGAAGATAACAGGGTAATCTGGATGAGCCGCCAGAAAAAGCGGGAATGCAGGCAGAAGTTTATGGAGTGCCAGAGGAGAACCCCTTCGCCGTTCTGACCGGCCGAAACCGGCTGCCTGCAAGCGCAGCTTAATCCGGAAGCTGCGCTAATATAATCGCCGCAAACATCACCGCGCATCCGGCCAGTTCCCGCGCGGAGAGCGCCTGTCCCAAAATCAGCCATCCCGCAAGCGCGGAAACCACCGATTCCAGGCTCATCAAAAGCGACGCAACGACCGGGTTTAAGCCGTTCTGCCCGACAATCTGCAGCGTGTACGCCACACCCGTAGAAAGCGCCCCGGTATACAGCACAGGCGCCCACGCCGTGCAGATGGCAGAAAAAGAAGGCGATTCAAACATAAGCATCGGGACGGCGGAAAGCGCGCCGCAGATAAAAAACTGGATGCAGGACAATTTTACGCCGTCCACACGTTTGGTATAATAATCCACCACCATAATATGTACGGAAAACACGGCTGCGCACAAAAGCAGCAGGATATCGGCAAATTCTAAGGAGAAGCTGCCGGATTTCATGCACAGCAGGTACATTCCGGCGACTGCGCACACAACGGCCAGGCATAGCTTTTTGCCCGGCCGTCTTCCGATAAAAATACCGATTAAGGGGACGATCACAATATACAGCGCCGTCAGAAACCCGGATTTGCCGACGCCTGCGGAAAGCAGGGCAATCTGCTGTAAGTTGACGGCGACGCAGATAATGACGCCGCAGAGAATGCCGGCTTTTCGCAGTTCTTTTTTGTCTTCTGCTTGTTTTGGCGCGGCAGAAGGCTTCTTTTTTCCGAAAATATAAATGCAGGGAAGCAAAACAAAGCTTCCGATAAACGAACGGGTCGTGGTAAACGTAAACGGTTCAATATACTCCATTCCGATGCTCTGCGCCGCGAACGCACAGCCCCAGATGACCGCCGCTAAAAACAGCAGCAGGGAATTTCTGATTTGCAGTCTGCTCATAAAAGTTTCTCCTTATCGTTTCGTAATCCGCCGAAAGTCGTTAAAATCTTTTGCAATTTCCTTAAAACACCACAGGATCGAATCAAAAGCGCCCGCCTGGTAAAAATTAATCAAAAGCATTCCGACCGGAATCGCAATAATCATCCCAATCACGCCGGAATACTGGTAGCCGATATACATAAAAAACAGCGTGGCAAACGTATTTAACCCAATGGACTGGCCGATTAATTTCGGCTGGATCAGCTGGTGCACCAAAAGGGATACGACATACAGGACCAGCATTCCGGCTGCCATGCCGTAATTGCCCGATAGGAATTTGATAATCGCCCAGGGCGTTAAAACCGTCCCTGTCCCAAAAACGGGGAGCATATCCAAAAATGCAATCCCAAAGCCAATCAGCCACGCATAATTTACCTTTAACAGAATCAGCCCGATCGTAATCACTACGTAAATAACGCCCATAATTTTAAACTGCGCCTGGAAATAACCGCCGACGGCTTTTAAAATATGCCCGTACATCTGCATGGTTTTGTCGCGGAACGACTCGGACAGGTGCTTTAGAACCATTTTTTCGAGTTTTTCCCGATCGGCAATAAAAAAATAAGTGGCGAGAAAGCCCATAACGCTGTTGACTAAGAGCGTCGGAAGGCTTTTTGCAAACCCGCTGATTGCCGAAATGGGAAAGCTGTCTTCGCCGGCCACAAGGCTGCCGAGCAGTTCCGTGATTTTTTCGCCAAGCTGCCCGATTTCGGCGTCCTTTAACAGGGGGATTTTGCGGATGACCTCCTCGAAGCGGTCGATTGCCGCGGTAATTTCAATGCCTGCGTTTGCAAACATGGTAGGCATATAGTCGACAAAGCCGCGCAGGCCGACCGCGAGAGCCATACCCACACCATAACACAAAAGCACCACGGCTGCAATGACAAAAACAATAATCAGCATGGAGCCGTATTTGCGCTTGATTTTCAGCTTTTTTTCTAAAAACCGCACGAGCGGGTTGGCAATCAGAGAGAGGATAAAGCCGATGACGAACGGCATGAAAAAAATGAGCAGCTTTGGTAAAAGGAAAACAATGGCGAGCAGAACGGCGAGCGCCCATGCCAGGTTGCAGAAAATTTTTAGGTATTTGGTCGATTGTTTCAAATGCATCGCTTCCTTTCCGGTTTTTTGTGAGGAATATTATACTGTATATCCAAAGGAAGGGCAAGGGACGGGACGATAAAATTTGGAGAAGCCCGTCCCTTGTTTTGTTTATTCCTGCTGGCGTATCCGTTCTACTAACGACGCTTTTTTTATATTTTTGCTCAGTACGAACGCCAGGATCATTTGAAGCGTAACGATACCTGCTATCAGCGCCCCGAGTTCCGGAAACGGCACATGGTATTCATATAAACCGATGATCCCCTGCTGCTTAGAGTAGGAAAACGCCAGGTATCCCAGTATATTTCCGAGCACAAGCGAAACAAGAAGCGTCCCGGCCGTAAACACCAGCCCCTCAAGCTGCAGCATCCGGTTTAGCTGACGGTTGCTCATTCCGATTGCCTGCATCATCCCAAATTCCCTTTTGCGGGTCAGGATATTGGTAATCATCGTGTTTGCCATATTCATAAAGCCAATCATGCTTAGGATTGCCAGAAACGTGTAGCACCCGCCGCGTGTCACGTCGATCAGAAGATGGGACAAAGCCAGCCGATCGGAAAAGGAGGACATGCTAAGATGATCCGATTCGTAAACGATCCGTTCGAGCTCTTCTTTTACGGCCGCTTCGCGTTCGGCGGCGCAGTCTACAAACAGGATGCCGGTCATGTCCTCCGAAAGCTTTAGCTTTTGGAAGGTGTCTTCTGTCATAGTCATCGAGGCGTCGTTAGAGTGCCCGCAGCTTCCAAGCAGCGGCGCCGAAAACGGAATCCTTCTGCCGCCGTCTAAAATTTCACCGCAGAAAGTGTCCCCGATCCGATACTCCTCATGCAGGAAATGATCCCACATATATATCACGCCGTCCTGTTCGGCCGTATTCCGGTAGTCTACCGTGCCGCGCGCCGCGTTGTTTACCAGCCAGCCAAATTCCTCTTCGCTTACAACCGAAATGGTAATATAACCGTTTTTCCCTGTGTTTTTGTTGGTTTCATAAAAAGGAATCAGGATTCGGAGATCGGAAGAGCACACGTCTGAACTCCAGTCACATGGCATGA
>CAMSEJ010000018.1 GCA_947057405.1 uncultured Roseburia sp. | reverse complement strand
CTACACAAGGTACCACACTCTTTCCCTACACGACGCTCTTCCGATCTGGCTACAAGCAGTATGGCTACGGAGCTTGTAAAGGGAAAAACGGTGCAGGAGGCGCTTACGGTTACGAATCGGGCGGTTATGGAAGCGTTAGACGGGCTGCCGCCCGTCAAGGTGCATTGCTCGCTGCTTGCCGAGGAGGCGATTCATGCGGCTTTGTGGGATTATGCGCAGAAGAACGGGGTTGTAATAGAGGGGCTCAAGAAGCCGGTAGAGGATATTGAGGAGAAAACGGAGGAAGAGGAGTATTAGAGGGGGGAGCGGGTATGGTAAATGGGGTTTTGGAGGTTTGTGTGGATTCCCTGGAGTCTGCGGTGATTGCCAAAGAGAACGGGGCGGACCGACTGGAGGTTTGTTCTAATCTGGTAATCGGCGGTACGACGCCGGGGATCAGCCTGTTTCGGCAGATCCGGCGGTCGTGTGAGATTAAGCTGCATGTTTTGATTCGGCCGCGGTTTGGGGATTTTTTGTATACGGATGCCGAGTTTCGGGCGATTGAGGAGGATATCGGGCTGTTTTATGAACTGGGAGCGGACGGGGTTGTGGTCGGATGCCTTCTGCCGGACGGGAATCTGGATATGGAGCGGATGAGGCGGCTCAGACAGAGTGCGGACGGGATGCATATGACGCTTCACAGGGCGTTTGACGTATGCCGGGATCCGTATCGGGCTTTGGAGGAAGCCGTTTTACTGGGAGCGGATACGATTCTGACCTCGGGGCAGCGGGACAGCTGTGTAAAGGGGAAGGAGCTTTTGCGTGGCTTAATTGAAAAGGCAGCGGGACGGATTGAGATTCTGGTCGGCGGCGGTGTGGACGCGGCGGTGATTCGGGAGCTTAAGGCGGAAGCGGGGGCGGCGAGTTTTCATATGTCCGGAAAAAGGACGCTTGAGAGCGGAATGGTTTATCGGAAGGAGCAGGTGAATATGGGCCTTTCGGGCCTGTCGGAGTTTGAGGTTTACCGCACGGATCCCCAAAAGGTACTTAAGGCGCGAAGGGCGCTGGATTGTATCTGAGCTGCCGGATTGGCTGCGAACCGTTACCATTTTACCGGGAAAACGGGATTATGAATTGACAATAAATACCCCTACAAGTATAATGAAACATATTGAGGCAAAATACCAAAACAGACGGAGGTGACCAGATGAATCATATATCATGGAAGCAAAAAGCGGCGGTATGTTTGATTACCCTTTTTGTGTTTACGGGTGTATTATTTATGGGAGATACCGAAGAGGCAAATGCCGCCGGGGTCGCGCTGAGTGAAAAAGCGGTTACGATGGCGCCGGCTACGACAAAGACGCTGAAGCTGAACGGGGCGGTTGCAAAGAACGTGACGTGGACCACGAACAATAAGAAGGTGGCTACGGTCAGCGGCAAGGGAAAGGTGACGGCCAGGACGAAGGGCACAGCCAAGATCAAGGCCGCTTACAAGAAAAAGAAATATGTCTGCACCGTGACCGTTGCATACGGGACGTACACCACGTCTGACGGGATGCGTTATAAGGATATTAAGGGAAGCTTCGGCCGCAGCGGGCGCTGGTACAAAAAGAACGTAAACGGAAAAGAGTATTATTATACCAGCACCGACGGAAGTGCGATTTATTTTAAGGCTGCGGGTAGCAAATACGTGGATGTCAGCTTTGTGGCGCAGGTTGCGGCAGCCATTCCCTACTTTGCTTATTCGGTGGACGGCGGCGCGATGAAGCGTCAGCTGGTCAGCAAGAACAGGCTGAATCTGGGAAGCGCCGGGACGCATTATGTCCGCCTGGTGATTGATGCAATGTCCGAAAAGGAAGACCGCTGGGCAGGAGAGGCCGGGATTGGAATCGGCAGCATCACGCCTGTGACGGCAGAGGGCGCCGTGGCGGCGGTTAAGCCGCAGAATGCGACCATTGCCTTTTACGGGGACAGTATTACACAGGGGATCCGGGCATTAAATAAGAAGCTGACACCGGCGGGCGCAAGCGCGACGAACAGCTTTGCCTGGTATTGCGCCAAGCAGCTGGATCTTGTGCCTTATTTTGCGGGATTCGGCGGTTCGGGCATTATCCAGCCGGGCTCGTTTAACAACTGCATCAATGCCATTCAGAATAATTCGGCGTTCCATAAGGCGGAAGGCTATGAAGCGGACGTGATTGTTGTGGAGCACGGGACGAACGATGTGTATACATACGGCGAGATTTTTATCAATGAGTACAAACGGGTGCTGCATCTGCTGCACCAGAAGCATCCGGATGCCAAGATTGTGGCAATGATTCCGTTTACACAGCTGCATGCGGATGAAATCCGGGCTGCCGCGGCGGCTTATCCGAAGTATTGTTCGGTGATTGAAACGTCTTCCTGGCGTCTTTCCTATACGGACGGGCTGCATCCGAACAAATCGGGCGCCAAGAAAGCGGGATTGAATCTGGCAAAGAAGGTGGCTGCCATCCGAAAGGTTACATTATATTAAGATGTTATCGGATTATATTGCAGTCGATCTGGAAATGACAGGGCTGAGTCCAAAGACCGACCGTATTTTGGAAATCGGCGCCGTGAAGGTGCTGGGCAAGCAGCCGGCCGGCGTTTTCTCCAGGCTGGTCTGTCCGGGACGTAAGCTGGATGAGAATATCGTAGCGCTTACCGGGATTACGGACGAGCTTGCGGCAGAAGGGGAATGCCCGGACGATGCCGTGACGGCATTTCTGGAGTTTGCCGGAGAGCTGCCTTGGGTGGGCCATAATGTGATTTTTGATTACGGGTTTATCCGGCAGTGGGAAATCAATCACCGGATCGCAAGACGGTGCTATGCCGTGGATACGTTGAAAATTGCCAGGAAATGCTTGGCCGGGCTTGAGTACAGAACACTGGATTATCTCTGCAGCTACTACCGGATTGAACGGAAGGCGTGTCACCGGGCGTTGGAGGATGCCAAAGCCACGCAGGCTCTTTATGAAATACTGGAACGGGAATTTCTGGAAAAAGAGCCGGGGCTGTTTGCAAAAAAGGAGCTGCAGTACAAAGCAAAACGGCAGACGCCCGCAACGCCCAGGCAAATCGGGGATTTAAACAGATTGTTAAACCGCTTCCGGATTGTACCGCCGGTTCCGCCTGCGCAGATGACCCGCAGCGAAGCGTCCCGGCTGACGGACCGGATTCTTAGAACATATGGAAAGCCGGCGGATTAGCCGGGACCGATCTTCGGCAGAACACGGCTGCAAAACGATTCTTCCATGGAAGATAAAACATCCCGTACAGCGGCGATGTTCTCCGGCGTACCCTGCCGGCGGTACAATTCGGCAAGCAGCAGGTAAATCCGGCTGACCTGGATGCGAAGCTCCATGGCGTATTCCAAAGCGGCAATGGCCGAACCGGTATCGCCGAGCTTTACCTGCCGGTCGGCATAATCTAAAAACAGCGTTGCGAGCCGGTGATAATTGTCGTCATATTCGCTCAGGTCAGGCAGGTTGGCGGGACCGTACATCAGTTTTAAATCCGTATTGGTATACTGCGAAAGATTGATAATCCTTTTGCCGGATAACTCCTCAAATTCCGCTCTGACGGAATTTAGTACCTCGTCGGACGAAGGAAAAGCCGGAAGGCGTTCGGCGGTAAAAGGCAGATAATCAAGGCCCGAAATGTCTTTCTTGCGTGTGGTGTTGGCAAGGCGTTCCCGTTCCAGAAAGGATTGGTTCACGTTTTCCTGATTCTGGGTCTGTCTGCCGCGCTTAATCGTGAGGTATACCATAAAACTGACGAAGCTTATAAAAAAAATAGGAATGGGAAGTCTCATAGCCGGATCTCCTTTCTGTAATTAAAATAACGAATAAAAATGAGGTGATAACATGTTGCATTTTTTCAGTCCCAGAAACAAACGGGTGATAGCGGGCGTAATCGCCGCGGTACTGGTGGTGACCATGGTAGTGACCGGGATTTTGTCCATATTGGTGTAAGAAATTGTTCTGTTACAAATATACAGAAATAAATGGGATCTGTCAAACATATTCGTGGATCTGCATCTTGAAAAAACGATGCCGGATGTTTTAAAATGGAACACGTAACGATAAAGACCACAGAAAGGAAGGTACTATGAAAAAATATATCAAACTGCTGCCATTATTTGCCGTGGCATTTACGGCATGCGCCGTGGGACATTCCCTGATTACGGCAGACGCCGGAGAGAGCACGGTCATTCCCGATACAGTGTATATCGGTGATATTGACGTCAGCGGCATGACGGAAGAGGAAGCAGGGCGTGCATTGGATTCTTATGTAAATTCCATACGCAATAAGGTATTTACGCTGACAACGGGGGATAAGCAGATTCAGGTTTCGGCAGAGGATATGGGGCTGTCCATTGCGGATACGGATGCGCTGATTGAGGAGGCATTGAATATCGGCAGGACAGGCAATCTGATTGCCCGTTACAAGGATAAAAAGGATCTGGAAAAGGAACCTAAGAAATTTGACATTACTTTTGACGCCGACGAAGGCAAAATCGAAACGCTGCTCGGTGTCAATGAGGAAAATTTAAACCAGGAGGCCGTGAACTGCGGTTTAAAACGGGAAAACGGCGCGTTTACGATTATTGACGGTGCAAACGGGATTGAAATCAATACGGCGGAATCCGTAAAAGCGATCCAGGAATACTTACAGCAGGAATGGGACGGGGAGAACGCATCCATTGATCTGGTAACAAAGGTGACCGAGCCGCTTGGGACAAAGGAAGAACTCTCAAAAGTCAAGGACGTGCTGGGAGCATTTCATACGGATTACAGCTCTTCCGCGGCAGGCAGGGCCAAAAACGTCAGGAACGGCGCGGAGCTGATTGACGGTTCGGTGATTTATCCGGGCGAACAGTTTTCGGTATACGAAGCAGTCAGCCCGTTTGATGCGGAGCACGGATACGAGCTGGCGGGATCGTACGAGAACGGGACAACCGTACAGACATACGGCGGCGGCATCTGCCAGGTGTCCACGACGCTTTATAATGCGGTTATCCTGTCCGAGCTGCAGGTGGACGAGCGCTTTAACCATTCCATGATTGTCAATTATGTGAAGCCCTCTATGGACGCGGCGATTGCCGGGACATCTAAGGATTTGAAATTTACCAATAATACGGATGCGCCGATTTATATTGAAGGCTATACAAACGGCGGCCAGCTTTATTTTACCATTTACGGTGAGGAAACGCGTCCTTCAAACCGCGAGGTAATTTACGAAAGCGAGACGTTAAGCAAGACCGAGCCGGGAACGACGCTGCGGGCGGACGGTTCAAAGGGAATCGGATATTTTGCGACCGTTTCAAGCTCCCATACCGGATATACGGCGAAGCTCTGGAAAATCGTAAAGGTCAACGGCGTAGAGGAAAGCCGGACCGAATTTAACAGCAGCCGTTACAATCCGTCGAACCGGGTGGTTGCCGTAGGTACAGGCACGGACAATCCGGAGGCCGCGGCGCAGATGGCGGCGGCGATTGCAACCGGGGACGAGGCAACGGTAAGGAATACCGTAGCCGCAATCCAGAGCAATGCTGCAGCGCAGGCGGCGGAACAGGCAGCGGCGGAACAGGCCGCAGCGCAGGCGGCGGCAGAGCAGGCCGCAGCGGAGCAGCAGGCAATGGAAGAAAAGAAGTCTGACAAGGAAGAAAAGAAACCGGACAAGAGGGAAAAAGAAGAGTAAATCAGAATAGGAAAAACCGATAAGGCTGTCTTTTGGCTACACCGAAGACAGCCTTGTTGTGGATTACAGGTGAGGTTACATGAATATTGGAAAAATACCGGAGAGCATATTAAAAAGATCTGTTTTAAAACAAATCCGCACCAGGCGGCCGGAGGTCGTGCTGGGAGCGGCCGTCGGAGAAGACTGTGCGGCCGTCGCATTGGCAGAGGACGAGCTGTTCGTGCTTTCGACCGATCCGATTACCGGGACATCGGTGGACATGGGGGGGCTTGCAATCCAGGTTACGCTCAACGATCTGGCAAGCGCGGGAGCGGAGCCGGTGGGCGTGATGCTTTCGGTGCTTTTGCCGCCGGATGTTACGGAGGAGGATGTGAAGGCGCTGATTGAGCAGGTAGAGACGGCCTGCAGCCGGGCGAACGTACAGGTAATGGGCGGCCACACGGAAGTGACGGCCGTTGTAAACCAGCCGGTAATCACCGTGACCGGAGTCGGAAAAGCGAAAAAAGGCGCGCTTGTGACGACCTCCGGAGCGAAGCCCGGAATGGATATTGTGGTGACAAAATGGGTCGGCCTGGAAGGGACGTCGATTCTGGCAAAGGAGAAGGAGGAAGAGCTGTTAAAGCGGTTTTCCGCGGAATTTGTCAGAAAGGCGAAACGGTTTGACGAAATGCTTTCGGTTCTGCCGGAAGCGTCGGTTGCGGTGCGCTGCGGCGTCGGTGCGATGCATGACGTGACCGAAGGCGGGATGTTCGGTGCGCTCTGGGAGCTGGCGGAAAGCTCCGGAATCGGGCTTACGGTGGAGCTTAAGAAAATTCCGGTTCGACAGGAGACAGTGGAGATTTGTGAATTCTTCGGGGTGAATCCCTACGGACTGATTGGAAGCGGGTCAATGTTAATCGCCTGTTTTGACGGAAACGGGCTGGTGATGGAGCTGCAAAAGGCAGGGATTGAAGCGGCCGTAATCGGCAAGGCGACGGGATCCAACGACCGGGTTTTGTTAAACGGGGAAGAGCGGAGGTTTTTGGAGCCGTCGAAAACGGATGAGCTTTATAAGGTTTTAAAAGGATAAAAAGCGAAGCGGCAGAAACTTTGCCATAATCCGGATTTTGCAACATAGGATAGAACAGAACATTTAAATAAGAGGGGAAATGAAAATGCGTGAAAAAATACTGGCATTTATCGAAAAAAACAGCCGTATCGCCATAAAGGAGCTTGCGATTATGCTTGGCGTAAACGAAGCGGCAGTTATGAACGAACTGGAAGCAATGGAGCAGGAGCATGTTATCTGCGGTTACCATACATTAATCAACTGGGATAAAACCGGGATTGAAAAGGTGACCGCTATGATCGAGGTGCGCGTCACCCCGCAGCGCGGCATGGGGTTTGACAAGGTGGCGGAGCGGATTTACAACTATCCGGAGGTGGAGTCGGTTTATCTGATATCCGGCGGATTTGATTTTATGGTTACCCTGGAAGGCAAAACCCTGCGCGAGGTATCGCAGTTTGTATCGGAGAAGCTTTCGCCGCTGGATTCCGTGCTTTCGACGAAGACGAATTTTATACTGAAAAAATACAAAGACCACGGCACGATTATGGCTGAGCCGGCAAAAGATGAAAGGATGAAGATTGCGCCATGAGAAATCCATTGTCAAAAACCATCGTAGGGATACAGCCTTCCGGCATCCGGAAATTTTTTGATATCGTCAACGAAATGGACGACGCGATTTCGCTTGGCGTAGGCGAGCCGGATTTCGATACGCCGTGGCATATCCGGGACGAGGGCATTTATTCCCTGGAAAAAGGCAGGACGTTTTATACCTCGAACGCAGGGCTTAAGGAACTGAAAACGGAAATTTCACGTTACCTGGAACGCAAATGCAGCGTGTCCTACGATCCGGATCATGAAATTATCGTCACGGTAGGCGGCAGCGAAGCGATTGATCTTGCCATGCGCGCGATGCTTGATCCGGGCGACGAGGTATTGATTCCGCAGCCGAGCTTTGTGTCGTATCTGCCGTGCGCGGCGCTTGCGGGCGGCGTTCCGGCAGTGATTGAGCTGAAGGCCGAACATGAATTTAGGCTTACGGCAGAAGAACTTCGGGCGGCAATTACGCCAAAGTCCAAACTTTTGGTGCTGCCGTTTCCGAACAACCCGACCGGATCGATTATGCGGCGGGAGGATTTGGAGGAGATCGCAAAAGTTGTGCTGGAGCATGATTTGTACCTCTTAAGCGATGAAATCTATGCGGAACTTACATATGGGGAGGAAGCGCATGTGACGATTGCCTCTCTGCCCGGGATGCGGGAGCGGACGATTTTAATCAACGGGTTTTCTAAAGCGTATGCAATGACGGGCTGGCGGCTGGGGTATGCGTGCGGGCCGCAGCTGATTCTGGAGCAGATGCTGAAAATCCATCAGTATGCGATTATGTGCGCGCCGACGACGAGCCAGTATGCGGCGGTGGAGGCGCTTAGAAACGGGGACGCGGACGTGGAAAAGATGCGGAACGAGTATGATGCGAGAAGGCGCTACCTTCTGCACCGGTTTCGGGAAATGGGGATTCCCTGCTTTGAGCCGTACGGGGCGTTTTATATGTTTCCCTGTATCAAAAAGTTCGGCATGACGTCGGAGGAGTTTGCCGAACGGCTGCTGGAGTGTGAAAAGGTGGCGGTTGTGCCGGGGACGGCTTTTGGCGCGGGCGGCGAAGGGTTTGTCCGCGTGTCGTACGCGTCGTCCCTTTCGGATCTGAAAAAAGCGGCGGAGCATATCGAACGCTTTGTCCGCCGCCTGGAATGTGTCTGAATGTATTTTGCTTGAAAAGGACATGCGGTGAACAGAATGAATATTGTATTATATGAGCCGGAGATTCCGGCAAATACCGGCAATATCGGACGGACGTGCGCGGCGACGGGCACAAGGCTGCATCTGATTGAGCCGCTGGGATTTCGGCTGGGGGAAAAGGAACTGCGGCGCGCCGGAATGGATTACTGGCACAAGCTGGATGTGTCGCGTTATATAAACTGGGCGGATTTTCTGGAAAAAAATCCCGGGGCGCAGCTTTATTTTGCAACGACAAAGGCCAGGCAGGTTTATACGCAGGCGGCTTACGGGCCGGACTGTTATCTGGTATTCGGCAAGGAGAGCGCGGGGATTCCGGAGGAGATCTTAGTGGAGCGCCCAGATCGCTGCGTGCGGATTCCGATGGTGGGCAGGACGCGCTCTTTGAACCTGTCCAATTCAGCGGCCATTTTGCTTTACGAGGCGCTGCGCCAGAACGGGTTTGCGGATATGCAGACAGAAGGCGCGCTGCACCGTCTGCACTGGGAGGAACAGGAGACATAATATGGAGATCATCAAAGCAGACAGGTTAGTACACGAATACATCAGGCGGGACGAGGAAGGAAATGTGGAATCCATCCAGACCGCCTTAGACCATATTGATCTGGACGTGCAGCCCGGTTCGTTTATCGCTGTTCTGGGGCATAACGGATCGGGCAAGTCGACGCTTGCAAAGCATATCAACGCGCTGCTTGTGCCGGGGGAAGGAACCCTGTTTGTGGACGGGATGGATACGTCCGACGGGAAGCATACCTACGATATCCGGCGTTCGGCGGGCATGGTGTTCCAGAATCCGGACAACCAGATTATTGCAAGCGTTGTCGAAGAGGATGTGGGGTTCGGCCCGGAAAATATCGGCGTGCCGACGGATGAAATCTGGACGCGTGTCGAGGAAAGCCTAAAATCGGTCGGCATGCTGCATTACCGCAGCCATTCCCCGAACCGGCTTTCCGGCGGGCAGAAGCAGCGCGTGGCGATTGCGGGCGTAATGGCGATGGAGCCAAAGTGCATTGTGCTGGACGAGCCGACCGCCATGCTTGACCCGAACGGCAGGAAGGAAGTGTTAAACGCCGTCCATGCCCTGAACAAAAAAAAGGGCGTGACGGTTCTTTTGATTACGCATTATATGGAAGAGGTCGTGGGCGCCGATTTTGTATATGTGATGGATCAGGGCAAAATCGTGATGCAGGGGACGCCGAAGGAGATTTTTTCCAAGGTGGACAAGCTGAAAAAATACCGTCTGGACGTGCCGCAGATTACGCTTTTGGCGCATAAGCTGCGGGAAGCGGGGCTGTCCGTTTCCAGGGGGATACTGACAAGGGAAGAACTGACGGGCGAACTGGTACAGCTATATGGGAGCAAGAAATAATGTCATTGATTTTAGATAAAGTAAGCTATGTGTACAGCGAAGGGACGGCGTATGAGCGCTGGGCGTTAAAAAATATCAACTTAAAACTGGAGGACGGGGAGTTTATCGGCATTATCGGGCATACCGGCTCGGGCAAATCGACGCTAATCCAGCATTTTAACGGGCTTATTAAGGCGACGTCCGGAGGGATTTATTTTAACGGCCGGGATATTTACGAGGAAGATTACGACAAAAGGGAGCTTCGCACCCAGGTGGGCCTGGTGTTTCAGTATCCGGAGCACCAGCTGTTTGAAACGACGATTTTTGACGACGTGTGCTTTGGCCCGATCAACCAGGGGCTTTCCAAAAACGAAGCGGGCCTGCGGGCGTTTGAGGCGCTGCGCAGCGTCGGGATGCCGGAGAAGCTTTATTACCAGTCGCCGTTTGACCTTTCCGGCGGGCAGAAACGCCGTGTGGCGATTGCGGGCGTTCTGGCGATGAAGCCGAAGATGCTGATTCTGGACGAACCGACGGCGGGGCTTGACCCGAAGGGGCGGGACGAAATACTGGATCTGATTGCAGCGATGCATAAAGAACGGAACATGACGGTGGTTTTGGTGTCGCACAGCATGGAGGACGTGGCAAAGTACGTGGAGCGCATGATTGTGATGAACGATGGGGAAATCATGTACGACGGGACGCCGGGCGAGGTGTTTTTGCACTATAAGGAACTGGAAGCGGTCGGGCTTGCGGCGCCGCAGGTTACGTATCTGATGCATGAGCTAAAAGAGCAGGGACTTCCGGTAAACAGCGCGGCAACGACGGTAGAGGAGGCAATGGAAAGCATCCTTAAGGCATTCAGATAGAAGGAAGGGCTTATGTTTAGAGAGATTACACTGGGACAGTATTATCTGGCGGATTCCCCAATCCACAGGCTTGATCCGCGTGTGAAGCTGCTTGGCACGTTTGTTTATATTTTATCGCTGTTTCTGTTTCGGGACGTGGTGGGATTTGCGGTGGTAACCGTATTTTTGGTCTGTGTGATACGCAGCTCGAAAGTGCCGTTTTCTTATATGGTGAAAGGGCTAAAGGCGATTCTGGTTTTGATGGTGGTTACGGCGCTGTTTAATCTGTTTTTAACGCCGGGGGATCGCGTGCTGTTTTCGTATGGGATTTTAAAGATAACGTTAGAGGGCGTGAAGAATGCGGGGTTTATGCTGGTGCGGCTGATTTATCTGATTGTGGGGACGTCGGTAATGACGCTGACGACTACGCCGAACCAGCTTACGGACGGACTGGAAAAAGCGCTGATGCCGCTGTCTAAGGTGAAGGTGCCGGTGCATTCGATTGCGATGATTATGTCGATTGCGCTTCGGTTTATTCCGATTCTGATTGAAGAAACGGATATTATTATGAAGGCGCAGACGGCGCGCGGGGCAGATTTTGAGAACGGGAATCTGGTGAAGCGCACGAAAGCGATGGTTCCGCTTTTAGTGCCGTTGTTTGTGAGCGCGTTCCGGCGCGCGGATGATCTGGCGATGGCGATGGAGGCGCGGTGTTATATGGGCGGAGCGGGGAGGACGAAGATGAAGCCGCTTCGGTATCGGAAGGAAGATTTTAAGGGGTATTTGGTTTTGGCGGCGTACTTTGGAGGAATTGTTTTGTGGAGGGTGTTTGGGGGATGAGGTGAAAGGGTTTTGGCGATGCGCCGCCAGGAGGAGGCTGCGGCAGAGGGGAATGTCTTTCGTGCGGTGTTTATGGATTAAGAATTTCTAAACAGCCCCATGAAGGGGGTAGGATGCGGACGGAACCGCTCTAAATGCGCCGTCCATGGCGCGTTAGAGCTTCCACGGACGTCCTGTCCGTGGATTCCTGGGTACTGCGCGGGGCTGTTAAGAAGTTCTAAATCCAATCACAATGCCCGGAATCCATTCCCCTCTGCCGCAGCCTCCTCCTGGCTACGTTATCGGGAATCTTTCAGAACGGACAGGTGTGTGCTGCGATATTATGAGGAGGAATTTTATGCGGGTATGTCTGACTGTGGCTTACGAGGGTACCAATTATCATGGCTGGCAGGTGCAGCCGAACGGGATTACGATTGAGTCTGTTTTAAACCAGGCTCTTTCTGATTTGCTGGGGGAGCCGATTGCGGTGACCGGGGCGAGCAGGACGGATGCGGGGGTGCATTCTATGGGGAATGTGGCGGTGTTTGATACGGATACGCGGATTCCTGCGGAGAAGATTTCGTATGCGTTAAACCAGAGACTTCCTTTGGATATTGTGGTGCAGGAGTCGAAGGAGGTGGCGGCGGATTTTCATCCGAGACGCTGTGAGAGCAGGAAGACTTATGAGTACCGGATTTTGAACCGCAGGTTCCGCGATCCGCTTAGGCGGTATGATACGTATTTTTATTATTATGATTTGGATGTGGAGCGGATGAGGCAGGCTGCTTTGTATCTGGTGGGAGAACATGATTTTCGGAGCTTTTGTTCGGTGCATACCTGTGCGGAAACGACGGTGCGCACGGTTTATACGCTGGATGTGGACAAGGCGGGAGATGTGATTTCGATCCGGATCTGCGGGAACGGGTTTTTGTATAATATGGTGCGGATTATTGCCGGAACGCTGATTCAGGTCGGAAGCGGAATGATCGCGCCGGAGCAGGTAAAGGATATTTTGGAGCTGAGGGAGCGGGCGGCGGCGGGGCCGACCGCCCCGGCCTGCGGGCTTACGATGCTGGGGATTGCGTTTGTTTAGAGCAGGCAGTGACGGACAGGGGACGGATCAGATCAGCCCCCTTGTTTTTAAAATTTTCTGCTCCATGAACTGAAATATTCCTTTGTCGATGAATACCCCTATCCCGATAATGATTAACATTACGGTCATGACCTGGTTGATGTCTGCCAGATCCCGCCCCGTCATCAGTGTATAGCCAAGGCCTGTGGATGCGGACATCACTTCGCCTGACATCAGCGCCCGCCAGGCGAATGACCATCCCTGCTTTAATCCGGCGACGAATGCGGGCAGGGCGGCGGGGAATATGACGCGGCGGTACAAGTCAAAGGATTCTACACCCATGGTCCGTGCGGCTTTGATGTAAATCGGCGGCACGTTTTTGACACAGCTTTCAATGGATAGGGCAATGCCGAATGCGGAACCCATCACGACGACAAATAAGATGGCACGCTCCGAAAGCCCGAACCAGAGGATCGCAAACGGGACAAAGCAGATGCTCGGCAGCGTCTGGATTCCCAGGATTAAGGGTTTTAAATTCTGTCCCGGATATCCGGAATGTACAATCAGTATGCCAAGCAGGATCCCGATTACAACGGAGATCGCAAAGCCGAGCAGGACGCGGGACAGACTGCTTAAGACGGCGGACAGAAGCGTTCCGTTTGCGGATAAAAGCACGGCGCAGCGAAGCACTCCGGCGGGATTGGGTACGGCATAGGGCTTTGCCAGGTGCAGCCAGTCGCAGGCAGCGGTGTATGAAAGCTGCCAGAGCATAAGCAGGGCAGTATAAAAGAGAATGCTTATGATATATTTTCTGTGTTTCATGCCCGTTCCTCCCTGTTTTGGTCAAATTCCCCCGCAGCGCTTTTCCAGGCGGAAAGCTGTACTTTTGACAGGATCTGTCTGCGCAGGGCGACGAAGGCAGGGTCTTCGAGGTTGCGCGGCCGGTTTAAGGAGACGGGGACGATTTCTTTGATCCGGCCCGGGTTTTCTGCCATGACAATGACGCGGTCGGCGAAATAAACGGCTTCTTCTACGCTGTGTGTAACGTATAGTATTGTTTTTTTGTGATGTTCCCAGATTTGCTCCAGCTCGGCGCGCAGGATGTGGATGGTCTGTTTGTCCAGTGCGGAAAACGGTTCGTCCATCAAAAGGAGCTTGCTTTCTAAGGCAAGTGCGCGTGCAAGGGCGGTGCGCTGGCGCATGCCGCCGGAAATCCGGTGGATGGGGTAATCTTTGTAGTGCCAAAGCTGCACCATTTTCAGGTATTTTTCGGCTATTTCGTTCTGGCGGCTTTTCGGATGCCCGGCGGCTTCTAAGCCGAACATGACGTTTTGCATGACGTTTAGCCACGGATAAAGTGCGGATTCCTGGAACATGACGACGCGGTCTGCGCCGGGACCGTGTACGCGCCTGCCGTCTAAAACGATTTCGCCGGAAGTGGGCGTATCCAGCCCGGCAATCAGATTCAGCAGGGTGGATTTTCCGCAGCCGAGATCGGAAGAGCGTCGTGTAGGGAAAGAGTGTGGTACCTTGTGT
>CAMSEJ010000017.1 GCA_947057405.1 uncultured Roseburia sp. | reverse complement strand
TCTCAAGTTTTGCCACCTCTGATTCCACAGACGCGATAATCGCCTTCGTGCGCTCCGGATCTAATGTAAGATATGCGCCCTGCTCGGTTTGTTTAATCGACGCCATAATATCCTGTTCGGTTTTGGGATCCAGCGTAATGACGCTTGTCACTTCGCCCGGAGCAAAATACTTGCCGGAAATGGCGCGTTTTAAGCTCTGCCTTACATATTCGGTCAGTACGTCCGTATCCCGTGTCGTCGCGGCGTGATCCGCCAATGTCTCAAAAATGGAAAGCAGGTCGCGGATGGAAATACCTTCCCGCAAAAGGTTCTGCAGTACCTTCTGGATTTCCCCAAGCCCCAAAAGCTTCGGTACAAGCTCTTCGACCAGAACCGGATTGCTCTCTTTTAAGTTGTTGACCAGGTTCTGTACATCCTGCCTGGTTAACAGCTCGTCAATATGGGTACGTATCATTTCGGTCAGGTGGGTCGCAATAATCGACGGCGGATCCACTACGGTATAGCCCAGGCTTTCCGCACGCTCCCTCTGCCCTTCCGTAATCCAGATTGCAGGCAGGTGGAAGGACGGCTCAAAGGTCGGTATCCCGGTAATCTCTTCCTCGACATACCCCGGATTCATCGCCATATAGTGATCAAAGAGGATTTCCCCTTCCGTAATCTGTATTCCCTTAATCTTAATAATATACTGGTTGGGGTTGAGCTGAATGTTATCGCGCAAACGGATAATCGGTACCACCGTACCCAGCTCAAGCGCAATCTGCCTTCGGATCATAACCACACGGTCTAACAAATCCCCGCCCTGGTTGACATCGGCAAGCGGGATAATTCCGTAACCGAACTCCAGCTCAATCGGATCCACCTGCAGCAGCGATACGACATTTTCCGGCTTGCGGATTTCCTCCGCTTCCACTTCCTCCATGCCGACCTCGTCTTCGATCTGCTCAATGCCGATATGTTTTGAAATACTCCTGCCGGCAAGCAGAAACGCTCCGCCGAGCCCAACAAACAAATACCACTCAAACGGGGTAAACAGCCCCAGAAAGCACATGGTCCCACCAACGATATAAAGCACCTTCGGTATTCCGAACAGCTGTTTGACCAGGATTGTTCCCACGTCTGCTTCATTGGATGCCTTCGTTACGAGGATACCGGTTGCCAGAGAAATCAGAAGAGACGGAATCTGGCTGCAAAGCCCGTCCCCGATTGTCAGAAGACCAAACTGCCCGATGGCATCGCCGAACGGAAGCGCCTGGCGCATCATCCCCATTGCCGTACCGCCGACCAGGTTGACAAACGTAATGATCAGCCCTGCCGTAGCATCCCCTTTTACGTACTTGGTAGCACCGTCCATGTTACCGAAGAAGCTGGATTCCGCCTGGATTTTGGCCCGGCGTTCCCTGGCTTCCTTTTCGGTAATAATTCCCGTATTCAAATCTGCGTCAATCGCCATCTGTTTTCCCGGCATCGCATCTAAGGTAAACCTTGCCGTTACTTCTGCGACACGTTCCGAACCTTTGTTGATGACAACGAACTGGATAATAATCAAAATGATAAATACAATTGCGCCGATAATCAGATCATTGCCGCCTACAAAAGAACCGAATACCCTTACCACGTTACCCGGATCGCCGGATGTTAAAATAGCGCGCGTAGAAGAAACATTCAGGGAAATACGAAATATCGTAGTAAACAGCAAAAGCGTCGGGAAAAACGACATATCGAGCACTTCCCTGGCAAACAGCGCGTTGAACATAATAATGAGCCCGAGGGAAATATTGACTGCCTGCATGGCAGACAACAGCAAAGGGGGAATCGGTACAATGAAAAAAATCACTGCTGCGAGTAAATACAGCGCCACGCCAATGTCTGCTTTTTTCATCTCTTCTCCTCCTAGTTATTTTTTAGATTATATACCATCGCCAGAACCTCGGCCACGGCCTGGTAAAGCTCTGGCGGAATTTCCTGCCCAATATCCACGTTAGTATAAAGCATACGTGCCAGCGGCTTGTTCTCCACAATCTCGACATGGTTTTCTTTTGCCACTTCCCGGATTTTTAATGCAAGGTGATCTTCCCCTTTGGCAAGCACGACAGGCGCTTTTGTCTCGGCCGCATCGTATTTGATTGCCACGGAAATATGCGTCGGGTTGGTGATAATGACGTCCGCCTTGGGTACATCCTGCATCATACGCCGCCGGGACGCTTCCTGCATCCTCTGGCGCTGTTTCCCCTTGATTTCGGGATTTCCTTCTGTATTCTTATACTCGTCTTTTACTTCCTGCTTGGTCATCTTCATCTCTTCGTGGAACTTATGTTTCTGGTAAAACCAGTCCGCCACGCCAAGGAGCAGATAAACCAGCCCTATCTTAAGCCCGGTGTCCAGAATAATCTGCCCGCACAGCAGAATTGCCTGGATCAGAGGGATGTCGTATAAAATAAACAATTCATTCGCATGTGTCTTTACCGCGGAATACGCCACATACGCAATCATACACAGCTTTACAATTGATTTTAGCAGTTCAAACAGCGAATCTTTGGAAAAAATCCGCTTAAACCCGTTAATCGGGTTAAATTTGTCCAGCTTGGGCTGCATCGGCTTAGTCGTCACCTTCCAGCCGACCTGCAAAAGGTTCACAAGGAAACACACTGCAAACCCAATCAGCAAAAACGGCAGCATAATCTTTAAAAGCTCCAGCATCACTACATGCAAAAATGTACTCACGCTCTGCCCGTTGGCTTCCTGTGCATTGGCCTTTGCAATCTCAGGAATCCGGCTGTAGACGAACGAAAACACGCCATAAAACCCACTGTACACAAATGATATAAAAACCTTCAATGCAAGGAACAGTACAATCAGATCCACTGCAAAGCCCAGCTCCCTGCTCTTTGATACCTTGCCGTCATTTCTGGCGTCCGATAATTTTTTTGCCGTAGGCTCTTCCGTTTTCTCCCCGCCCGGCCCGTCTTTTGCAAACCACTGCAGCCGGTAGGGAAGCCGCCTGTTCTCCCATTCTGCCAATTCTTATTCCCCTCCGGGCATTTTATGATGTATACATGCCTTTTATCATGTAAACCATAATTTTTTTCATTTCGTCAAAGATAAAATCCGATACATTGATAAACAGGTCAATGGTAATCAGCATAACGGCCAGGCCAAGCAGCACTTTTAACTGCATGCCGACCGCAAACATGTTCATCTGCGGCGAGACCTTTGCCATAATCCCGAGAATACAGTTTAAAATCATAATACAGGCAAAGACCGGAAGAATGATCCGGAACGCGATGACAAACGCGTCTATCATATACGTTACCATTCCCTGCAGAAGGTATTCCCACTGGAACGTCTGCCCGTTCACCGGAATCAGCTGGTAGGAATCCGCCACCGCACGCAAAATATAATGGTGCATATTGGTAACAATCAAAAGCAGTAAAACCAGATAACTGTAGAGATTTGCGGAAACGCTTGCCTGCGTCCGCATCTGGGGATTGTATTCGGTCGCCATGGAAAACCCGATATTCATGTCCAGCAAATTTCCCGCTAATAAAATAATGGAATTACAGATGTTTGCCGCAAACCCGATGAGCAAGCCAGTAATTCCTTCTTTCAAGACGATAATGGAATATCCCACAATCCCGGTATATCCAAGGCTCTCCTTCGGAACAACCTGAAACAAAAGAAGGGAAATACAAAAGGACAACCCCACCTTCAACTTTCCCGGCGTATTCTGCGTCCCGAAAAAAGGGGCGACGGAAACAAAAGCGGATATGCGGACCAAAATCAATAAAAAATATTCAAATTCGAGTAAAGAAAAGCTATAATTCACCATAACGCAACCTAGCTTAAATATACACTAAAGTCAGTCCACAGGCGTACCATATAATTGGACAGGACGTCAAGCATCCAGGATCCAATCAGCATAATCCCGATAAATACCGCTAAAATCTTCGGCACAAACGTAAGCGTCTGTTCCTGAATAGAGGTCACGGTCTGAAAGATACTGATTACCAAACCAATGACTAAAGAGATCAGCAATAAAGGAGCCGCCGATACAATAATGGTATATATCGCTTCTTTGGCAATTACAATAATATCTCCCTGTGTAATCATCTGTTTCCCCTCCCGTCATACAAATGCAGACGTTAATAAAAGGTCTTTACCAAACTGCCGATTACAAGGTTCCAGCCGTCTGCAAGAACAAACAGCAAAATCTTAAACGGCAGCGATATCGTCGTCGGCGGAAGCATCATCATACCCATGGACATCAGCACGGAAGCAACGACCATGTCAATTACAATAAAAGGAATATAGATGATAAACCCTATGATAAATGCCTGGCGCAGCTCACTGATGATGAAGCTGGGAATTAAAACGGAAAAGGGAACCTCTTCATAGCTGTCATACTCTCCGCCCGAAATCTGGATAAACAAATCAATGTCTTTTGTCTGCGCCTGTCCGTTCATAAACTCCCGCAACGGCCTGCCTCCGATTTCAAATGCTTCTTCCTGTGTAATCTCCCCTGCGTCAAAAGGCTTGATGGCGTTCTCGTTGATCTCGGTAAATACCGGCTGCATAATAAACAATGTCAGAAACAGGGCAAGACCGACTAAAACCTGGTTCGGCGGAGCTGTCTGCGTACCGACTGCCGCCCGCAGAAAATGCAGTACTACGACAATCCTGGTAAAGGATGTCAGCATAATCAGGATTGACGGCAACAGAGAAAGGACCGTCAGCGTCAATAAAATCCTGAGCGAACCGGACAGCGTCCCTTCTTCATTGTTAACACTGAACGTAACCCCGTTTATACCGTCAGAAGTAGCACGCCCCGCGTCCTGTCCCCTTTGATCTTCCGGATCCGCAATATCGTCAGGAGAAGGTATATCTATGTCATTTACTGCCTCGTCATAATCCAGGGGCGGATTATTTTCTGTCCCGGTTGCGTAGACACTCTGCCCGCACACCAATACGATGGCAATCACCATCATTACTGCCGCAAAAACCAGAGATATTTTACAATACGTTTTTTTTAATTTGTCCATACTAAATTCCCGTCTACTTCTTCGGTATATGTTTTTTTATTTTTTCAAATATTTCCTTAAAACTTTCCGTCGCTATGCCATCCGGCAATTCCCCGGACGGTATCTCTTTTAACTGTTCCCCTGTTAATTTTGTCAGCAGCCGCACCTCGTCTTTTCCGATTGCAAGAACCAGATACTCGTCTCCCGCTTCAACAATCTGGACGTACTTGTTCGTCGTCAGCCTGAGCGTCTCGATCACCCTGAGATTCCGGTTATATGTATGCATCCTCTGATATCCTGCAATCCAGCGTGTCGCTACATAAGTAACTCCCAGGACGAACAGAAAAATAACCAGCACGCCTATAAGCTGTATGAAGCTGTTAAACGAAGAAGCCCGTACTGCTACCCTGTACATGTCAGCCTACGACTTTTTTAACCGCTTCCAGTACACGTTCTGCCTGGAACGGTTTAACGATGAAATCCTTTGCCCCCGACTGTATCGCTTCAATAACCATGGCCTGCTGTCCCATTGCGGAACACATTACGATTTTGGCAGCCGGATCCATTTCTTTGATTTTCTTTAATGCCTGGATTCCGTCCATTTCCGGCATTGTGATATCCATCAGCACGAGATCCGGTTTGGTCTCGTTGTATTTCTCCACCGCTTTTAAACCGTTTTCCGCTTCTCCGGCAATGTTATAGCCGTTCTTTGTTAAAATATCTTTGATCATCATCCGCATAAATGCCGCGTCATCACATACTAAAATATTTTTTGCCATCTTTTTAATCTCCTATCCTGATTATTTGACAATTTCGGTAATTCGGATGCCGAAATTCTCTTCAATTACAACTACTTCACCTTTTGCTACATACTTTCCGTTTACAAGTACGTCAATCGGTTCCCCCGCGATTTTGTTCAGTTCGATAATCGTTCCGGGTGTGAAATCTAAAATTTCCTGGATTGACTTGCTTGTTCTTCCCAATTCAACGGTCACGTCCAAAGGCACATCCATAATCAGATCGATATTCTCTGACTGCAATGCGGGGCTCATCCCCTGTGCAAAGCTCTGGAATTGCGCCGGCTGTACATTGACCGGTTGAGCCATCATCGGCTGTCCCATCATTGGCTGTCCTCCCATCATCGGCTGCCCCATCGGCATTCCCATCTGTTGCGCCATCTGCTGCTGCGGCGGAGGCATCACTGGCTGCTGCTGTGTCTGCTGCGGCGCCGGCTGCACCGGCTGTGGTTCTTCTGCCGCAACCTGCTGCGCCGGCGGCTCGGAACCCATCTCCATATTCTTGGTGATGCTCGCACACATCTCCCTTGCAAAGGAGAACGGATACAACTGCATAATCTGGCTGTTGACCAAATCACCGATTTCCATGCGGAATGAAATCATGACAAACTCCCCGGCCAGGAAACTGTCAATCTGCCCTCCGTCTACCGTCTCTGCCACGTCTACTACGTCTGCTTCCGGCGGGCTGATATCAATCATTTTATTTAACATGGATGAAAGTGAGGTTGCCGCCGAGCCCATCATCTGGTTCATTGCCTCGCAGATCGCACTCAAATGCAGTTCGCCAAGCGGTTCGCTGATATTGGTCCCGTCCCCTCCCATCATCAAATCGGTGATTACTTTTACATCATGTTCCTTCAATACGAGTACATTGCTTCCGTCTAATCCCACCGTATATCCGATCCGGATAAATACGCAGGGTCTTTCATAAGCCGCAACAATGTCATCCCATGTAGCCGTAGATACAACCGGAGTCGAAATATCAACTTTTCGGTTCACCAATGAAAACAATGTTGTCGCTGCTGTTCCCATGCTGATATTGCCGACTTCACCTACTGCATCTTTTTCAGAATCAGAAAGCGGTTGTTCCGCGCCACCGGAACCGCCCGTTTCGTTTAACAGGGCGTTGATTTCTTCCTGCGATAACATTCCATCCATTGTCTTACTGCTCCTCTCCGATTACTGATGTGATCCTGACTGCATACTGGTTGCCGGATGCACCCGGTAATGCAGTAAATTTGCGTATATTGCCAACATAGATATCCAATTCCCTGTCTACTTTTGAATCCAGACGGATAACATCCCCAATCTGGAGGTTGGTAAAATCATTGACGGAAACCGTGCTTTTGCCCAGATAAGCTTTGATCGGCACAGGGGCCCTGGATATCAGGCCCTGGATTGCCTCCGTATATACCGTATCGTCACTCTTTTTGATATTGGAATACCAGAACTTCGTATTCAGCTTATCCATGACAGGCTCTAAGGTAATAAACGGCAGGCAGACATTCATCAGTCCCTCTACATCCCCGATTTTGATATTGATGGTGACAATCGCGATCATTTCATTCGGGGAAATAATCTGGGCAAACTGTGAATTCGTCTCAATCCGTTCGAGCCGGGGATGAATCCTGACTACATTCTGCCACGGTTCGCTGAGCAATTCTACGCACACAACCATAATCCGTTCCAGAATCAAAAGCTCTATCTCCGAAAAATCACGGCTTTTCTCCAGCGGTACACCTACGCCTCCTAACATGCGGTCCACAATGGAATACCCCAGCTTAGAGGCTACGCCTACGATAATATTGCCGTTCAGCGGCGCCATATCCACGACCCCGAGCAAAACCGGGTTGGAAAGCGCATTGGAAAACTCCGAATATGTAACGGCTTCGGAATTCATCACTTCCACCTGAACGCTTTTCCTCAAATACACCGGAAGGTTTGTGGACAGCAACCTCCCGTAATGCTCGAATATGATTTCGAGTGTCCTCAAATGCTCCTTTGAGAATTTGGAAGGCCTCGCAAAATCATAGTTCTTCACCGGCTTCTCCGGAGCGTCTTTCATTTCATCTACATCCAGCTCACCTTCGTTTAATGCCTTCAGCAAACTGTCTATCTCGTTCTGGGATAACACATCACCCATGAAATTTCACCACCCGCCTAATCCGCTTTTTCATTATTGTGCCGTCACTTTGGAAAATCCTACGCTTACAATAAAATCAGAATTAAATAACTGCTGCAGCCCCGCCAGAATTGCATCCTGTACCCCCTGCTGGTCTGCCGTAAATTCCTCGTATGTAAATCCGGAAACAATTGAATTAATCTGGTTCTTAATAAGGCTCAGCTTTTCCGCCATCTTCTCTCCGCCATACTCTTTATAGCCTTCGCTCTCCGTATTCATGGAAAGGGATGCCTGAAGCACCGCATAATGCTTCTTACCGTCGCCGCCGTCTTTTAAGTTGATTGTCATCTCTTCAATATCATAAGAAGCCACCTTGTCAATCGGGACACGTAAGGTATCCCCCGATACCGCTCCGCTCCGCAGCTCCAGATCAATTGCCGAGCACACCTGGGTAATCAGCTCATTTGCTTTCTTCGTCTGCGGCAGAATTGTAATTGTCAGGACAGCCGTCAAAACCAGGTTGACTAATACCAACGCCAAGACCATAACCGTAATCAAATTCTTTTTCATATTCCTGTTCCTTTCTTGCTTGTTAATTGTCTGAACTATAGGAGTTATAAATTTTGACTTCTACCCTTCGGTTGCGGGCGCGCCCTTCCGGCGTTGCATTGTCTGCAATCGGAACGTACTCCCCTCTCCCCGATGATTTGATAAGGCCCGATTCCAAATCCGTAATGCCCCTGATATAATCCGCCACGCTTAACGCACGGTACATGGAAAGCACGTCGTTGTTCTCATACTTGCTGTTTGAAATCGGCACATTGTCCGTATGCCCTTCTATCTCTATGATATTGCTGCGGTAGTTCGATAAGATTGCACCAATTTTATCGACCAGCGGATACGCATCCTGCCGTATCTCGGAACGTCCCGAATCAAACAGCAGCGCACCGTTTAACGTCAGCAGAACATACTGTCCGTTGAAATCCACTTCCACCTGGTTCTGGATTCCGCTCTGCTCTACCTGTTTGCTGATCTGCTCGGCCATCTGCTCCGATTCCTTTAACGCTTCCTGCTGGTATGTTTCTTTTACGCTTTGTTCCTTCTCCTGTTTGCTTTCTTCCGTCTGCGTGTTGTCCGTTTCTTCAGAGGAAAGCTCCTCAAAGTACATGCTGAAATCCTTCAGCTGGCTGACGCCCGAGGAAATCAGCTCTCCTTCCCCAATGGAAGATCCGCCGGCGGGCAGTACGCTGAATGTACTCTGCAAAGAGGCGACCACCATCTGAAACTTGGCTGCATCCACCGTTGACATGGAAAAGAGCAACACGAAGAAACACAGTAACAAGTTCATCAGGTCACTAAACGTAGCCATCCATGCCGGTGAGCCTTTTGGTGCTTCTTCCTGTTTCTTTTTAGCCACTATTCCTCACCTCCGCTAGTGCCAACACTGTCTCGAACGGCCGGTGACAGGAAGGATTTGAGTTTCTCCTCGATAACACGCGGATTTTCTCCCGCCTGGATAGAGAGAAGACCTTCTACCATAACATCTTTTACGATAACTTCCAAATCATTATTCACTTTCATCTTAGACGCAATCGGGGTACACAGCCAGTTCGCAATCATGGAACCGTACAGTGTCGTCAGCAATGCAACCGCCATGGCAGGCCCGATTGCCGCTGCGTCTTCCATGTTATTGAGCATGTTTACCAGACCGATCAGAGTACCGATCATACCCCAGGCAGGACCTAATTCCGCCCATTTCTCCCAGAAACCGATTACCTTCTTGTGACGGTCTTCCAGGCACGCCAGTTCCGTTTCCAAAATTCCGCGTACCAGCTCCGGATCCGTACCGTCAACCACCAGCATAATCCCTTTCTTCAAGAATGGATCGTCAATGTCGTTTGACGCTTCTTCCAGTGCCAGAAGGCCTTCCTTCCTGGCTACGTTCGCCAGGTTGATCACGTTTCCGATGATCTCTCCCGGATCCATAGTATCTTCCTTGAAGACAAGCGCAAAGCTCTTAAAGCCGTTAATAAAATCACTCAGCTTAAAAGAACCCAATACACCCGAAACGGATCCACCAATCGTAATGATGACAGATGCCACGTCTATGTACCCGAACAAATCAGCCTTGTTTGACAAAATACCGAAGACAGTCATCACCAAGCCAAGGACCATACCCAATAAAGATGCTATATCCACTCATTCTCACCTACCCATTTCATTATTTTTTCTCTGACAAAAACCTATCGTTACTAGTTTACTAGATTTTCACACACTTGTCTACAAGCTGTATGAATTTTTTTAAAAACAGCTCTTTGGCATATTCAGTAAAAGTGTGTATGATCCGGCAGGCGTATTACCAAATCATACACACAGTTTATCACATATTGTGTTAAAATGGAACACTTATACGTTATTTATTGCTTATCGTTTCAGATTAATCAGCTCCTCAAGCAGCGTATCGGATACCGTAATAATACGTGAATTCGACTGGAAGCCCCTCTGGGTAATAATCATCTGCGTAAATTCCGTTGACAAATCTACGTTTGACATCTCAAGCTCGCCGGATGTCATGCTGCTGCCGTCTGCCGCGATTTCCACGCCGATCCCGTCGAACTCGCCGGAGTTTAAGGTCGTGCCGTAGCAGTTCTCGCCGATTTTCTCAAGACCGGAAGCATTTGCAAACTGCGCTACCGCAATCTGCCCGAGCAGCGCGGTGTTGCCGTTGTCGTACGCGCCGAAAATCTTGCCGTCGTTGCTGACGCTAAGACCGATCAAAACGCCAAGCGCCTTTCCTTTGCCGACCGTCCCGTTGTCAAAGCCGCCTTCCGCGGCAATGGTGCTCTTTCCGCCGTTATCCGAGCTTAGGCAGGTGGAAAAGTCAATCTCAATATCGGTAAATTCGTTGCCGAGGGTATTTGCCAGGTTTAACGTCACCCGATCCGAGCCCTGCATGCCGACATAAGAGAATTCACCGTTAGAGGGATCAATCTTTAAGGTAAAGTTCACTGCAGGAGTCGTATATTCAAACGCACCGGTTGTCGTATTAAACGATCCGGTCGGTACCGTTGTGCTGCCAATTGAATTTAACTGTGCCTGCGTAATCCCAAACAGATCCGTAACCGACCCGATCTTCTCGGGAACCGTGATGGCGCCGGTCTGATCCATACCGCTCTGCGCATCCGCATAATAACTGTACTCGGGAATGGTGTATGTATTGCTGGCAGGATCGACCGTTACCTGTACGTATTCGGTCAGCGGGTTACCGGCCGTATCAAAGGTCGAATAGGAAAAATAATACCCTTCTCCCTGATATCCCAGGTTGAAATCCCCGTCTGTCATATACTTGATACCTTCCTGTGCAATCGGGTATGTCTTCTTTGCCGTCGTATTCCGTCCGAATACCGCCGCCAGATCCCCGCCGCCTTCAATATATTCGGAAAGTACGGATTTATTCTCCGAATCAAGGATATCGGACAGCTCAATCGTGTAAGACTGCGATTCCGCGTCCGTCAGCTTTAAGGAAAACTGTGCCACGTACTGGTATCCCAGACGGTCGAAAAAGTTTAAGTTCAGGGTCTGGCCCTCATCGCTTGTCACATTGGTGTCGTTTTTGTCGATGATTCCGCCGATTGTCGCAGCCGTCGTGGATTCCGGCGGAGACGTTAGGTTCTTCTCCTGCATCACGCGCAGGGCGGACACGGTATCCTTCTTGATATTGCCGGTTGCCGGATCCACCTGCCAGCCCATCACCGTATAACCGGTAGAGGTCATGGCAAGATTGCCTGCCCCGTCAATAAAGAATGAACCGGAACGGGTAAAGACATTCCTCATACCGTCGTTTACGATAAAGAAATTAGTAGATACCTTATCCGTCAGACGGATATCAAACGGGTCGCCGGTCGTCTGTGCGGAACCGGGGTTTGTAATGGTAATTTTGGTTGCGCCGGTCGTAACGCCAAGACCGATTTGCTTTGCATTGACACCGCCCTTGCCCGTTGCGGCATTGGCAGCGGTTGCGGCAGCGGTTGTCTGATACATAATATCACTGAAAACTACGTTGGACGATTTAAACGCCGTGGTATTGACGTTGGAAACGTTGTTGCCGATTACGTCCATCTTGGTCTGATGTGTCTTAAGGCCTGACACAGCAGAAAATAATGATCTCATCATAATGAATGACCTCCTGATAATCTGTGGCGCGCCTGCCCTCTCTGTCAGTCGAAGGCATATCAGCTTTCCCTAAGGCCCAGCTACATAATGACGGCGCCGTCAATATTGGTAAATATATTATTTTGTGTTTCTGTCTGATCCATTGCGGTTACAACGGTTTTACTGGGAACATTCACAATAAATGCCAGCGAATCCACCATTACAAGGGATTCCCGGATTCCTTTCTCACCGGCCCTTAATACGCCGTTTTCCAAACGTTCGTTCTGTTCCTTTGTAAGGTTTATGTTCCGCCTTTGCAACCTCATAGAAGCGTGCTTGGAAAATTTCAGCTCCGATGCCGTTTCCGACTGTTTTTTACGCAGGATTTCTCCAAAAGAAACCGGGGATTCTTCCTGCGTCCTTGCATTCCCGGATGGTTTTAAATACTTGCCCGCAACCTGTTCAATGGATGTAAACCGGTTTGTGATCTTTTCCATGCTTCCACCCCGCTTAATCAGCCGTCTGACAGCTTGTCGTCTTTGTCATCCGCATCGACTTTATCGTCCCCGTCGCCTTTGTCTCCGGACGAATCGTCTTCGGACGGCATAATCTCTTTGAGCTTTTTCTCCAATGCCTCAAGCTTTTCGAGATCCTTCTCCGGAACAAAGCCCTTCTGGTAAGAATTCATTGCATCGTACATTGCCCTTGCATTCTTTACCGCTTCCGCATCGGATTTTGTAACAGTATTTACAGACGGAAGCTTTGCGATTGCCGACGAGAACACGCTTGCCAGCTCAAATGCTTCATAATAAGCGCCGTCTGCTACCGTATTGAGGTCTGCGAGCGAATACAGCCCGTCGTTGACTGCCACGTATACCTCTCCGCCTTCATACATGACGTAATCCACTTTTCCTGCAATCGTAGATACATTTCCAAGCTTATCCGTTACGTCAAGGAATACATACTGCCCCACTAGGCTGTTGGCCATGCCCTGGCTGACCGTATCCGCCAGATTCTGCGTCGCTTCCAGCTGCGAGAAAGTGGCAAGCTGCGAAATATATTCGGTATTATCCATAGGCTCCAACGGATCCTGGTACTGCATCTGTGCAACCAAAAGCTGCAAAAACGCTTCTTTATCCAGTCCCGATGTACTGCTGGCTTCTGCTTTTGAAGATTTCGCAGATGCCGAAGTCTCTTTTTCGACTACTTTTCCGTTTTCAACCGGTGCTACTAATGCCATATCGTTTCTCCTTTCCTGTTATACTGTTTATGCTGTGAAATCCACCTGGTTCCCGTTGTCCCGCATAATCTGTGCGGCCAGCTGCTCTTCTTCCGTCATGAAACCGAACAGTTCGTCAAGCTCGCTTAAATTCAGGCTTCTTCTCGCCTGCTTTTGGGACTGCTGCATCTGCTCGCGCGTCTGCTCCTCCTGCCTTGCATTTTCTTCCAGGTTCTGCTCAAACTCATGAGACGCTACGGTAACCTCAATCGCGTCTACCTTAATGCCCTGCTGGCTTAAAGACTGGCGCAGCTCTGCTACCTGTGTCTCAAGCGCTTCTTTGACCGTCTGGTTCTGTGCTGCCAGCTGGGCGCGCACGGCGCCTTCTTTTTCGGTGATGTTTAAATAAATCTTGCCCAGGTTCTCCGGATTCAGCTGCATTTCCATGGATGTTGCCGATGCCGAAACCGTTATCCTGACCTGCCTGGCTATCTGCTCAATAATCTGCATGGTGTCTACCTGGCCGGTATAGGGTACGGGTGCTTCCTGCGGTATGGAAAACTGTTCCGTCTTTACCGCCTGTGCTTCCGGAACTGCCGCATGTACGGCCGTATTCGCCGAATCCGGCGCCGTATTTTTCGCCTGCTCCAAAAGCTGCTCCTCCGGTTCACCGGAATTTTGACCGGTGCCGCCGTCTGCTGTCTGCCCGAAATTTGAACCGCCGTCTTTCTGTACGGCAGTGCCCGCCTTTTGTGCCGGCTCTTCAGCTTCTTCCAAAACGACTTCCTCCGGCGGCGCTTCTGTTTCCCGCACGGTAACAGATACTGCTTCCTGCCCTTTTTGCGAGGGCGCTTCCGTTTCGGGGGATGTATCTTTTACAATTTCCTGTGCCCCTTCCTGCAGTAGTTCTGCCTGCTTTGGCAGCTCTGATATTACTGCGTCCGGCGCATCTTCCGCCGGCAATACGGGCGTTTCCCCTTCGGGCCGCATCTGCGTTTTTAATGTTTCCGCCAATGCATCCCACTCTTCTTTTGTAATGCCAAGCTCTGCACACAGCGTTTCCGTTGCTTCCGTGATCATGCCTTTTACATTCCGGAATGCTTCGCTTAACAGCAGCGCGCCGATATCCTGTCCGGTCAGCTCCTGTACAAAGGCGGTCAGATCCGAAATGCTGCCCAGATCCAAAACCGTAAGACCCAGGCTTTCCAAAACCCGGTCGATTTCTTCATCTGTGATTCCAAACTGCTCTTTTAAGGCTGCCCGGATTTCCTCTTCGTACTCCGTAAGCTCTTCCGAGGCTTCCGAAAGAATTTCTTTTGGCGGAGCATCTTCCGTGACGGCTACGCTCTTTACGGGATTCGCGCAGGCATCGTATGCGGTTTGCGTGGAACTGCTTTCTCCCGCTTCTACACGGTATACAAGCTCATCGGAGCCGGTTTTCGCACCGGTATTCAAAGACGCCGTGCTTTG